>CAMZBE010000077.1 GCA_947304475.1 uncultured Clostridia bacterium | reverse complement strand
AATCTGCGCCCAAACGGGCAAACGAAGGAAGGCGAGGACAGAAGCAACGACGCCGCCCGGGATCATCCAGAGCGCGATCATCCGCTTTCCGATCGCTTCCGCAATTGCGGCGCAGAAGACGACGCCAAGCCAAAGATAAGGCATATATGCTTGCATACGGAACGTGTTTCCTTTCAGAATCTTAATCGATCGTCTGCCGTCCGGTCATGGCGCGGTGAAGCGTGACCTCGTCGGCATATTCCAGGTCTCCGCCCACGGGGATCCCGTAGGCAAGACGCGTGACTTTGACGTTGAAAGGAGCGAGAAGCCGCGCAAGATACATGGCGGTCGCCTCGCCCTCGACCGTGGGGTTGGTGGCGAGGATCACTTCCCTGATCTCCTCGTCCTCAAGCCGGGTGAGCAATTCTTTGATGTGAAGCAGATCGGGACCGATCCCGTTCATGGGAGAAAGAGCACCGCCGAGAACGTGATAGGTACCGTGATAGTCGCGAATGCGCTCCATCGCCATCACGTCGCGCGCGTCCTCGACGACGCAGACGATCCCGCCGTCGCGGTCGATGTCGGAGCAGACGGGACAAAGATCGCCCTCCGACATATTGCAGCAACGCCTGCAGGTCTTAATCTCACGTTTTGCACGGAGAATCGCGTCCGAGAAGGACTGTGCCGCCTCTTCACTTCCCGATACGACCGAGAAGGCAAGGCGCACCGCCGTTTTTCCCCCGATGCCGGGAAGACGGCGGAATTCGTCGATCAGCCGCTGAAGCGGCGCAATATACTCCGCCATCAGAATCCGAACCCGCCGAGACCGCCGCCAAGCCCGGGCATCTGACCGGTGATCTTCTCCATTTCGGCGTTTGACGTATCGGTCACCGTACGGATCGCCTCGTTCACACCGGCGATGATGATATCCGCCATCGTCTCGATATCTTCGGGATCAACGATCTCGGGATCTATCTCGAGTCCCGTAATCTCCTTTTTCCCGTTGATCTTCACAGTAACGGCTCCGCCGCCCGCCGAGACCTCGTATTCACGCGTCTCAAGTTCCGCCTGCAGGTTCGCCATATCCTCCTGCATTTGCTGCGCCTGTTTCATCAACTGCTGCATATTGCCGGCGCCGCCGTTTCCCTGCGGAAGTCTGACTTTCATAGTTTTCTCCTCTCCGGTCAAAATTCGATCTGACCGTCGTTATTCTTCTTTTGCGCTCCCGATACGAAACGGATCGACGACGCCGGAGAACCGTGTTCGGAAAGCAAACTCAAGAGCACGGTTTTTGCCGTCTCGTCTCCGTCGACAAGCGATAAGAACATACCGACCGTAAGCGAGACCGTCGCAACACCGTCAGAGATCGACGCGCTCGATCCGCGCATAAAGGGCAGAAGCGAGGGTTTCAACCTTCCGAATTCATCGAGAATCAGGTTCCATTTCGGGATCTGAACCGCGGCGTCCGCATCCTTCTTTGCACTCTTCTTCCCGGACTTTTCGGTCGCGGGTTGTTCCTCGGATTTCTCTTCGGGCGTCGGCTTTTTCTCCTCTTTCGGCGTTTCCTTTTCGGAATGGGCGGGGGAATTCGACACGTCGGCGGACGGCTTCTTTACCGTCTGCTGCGGAACGGCGCCCCCCGCACGAAGAAGCGCGACCTGCTTTTCAAGTTCCTCAATTCGCGCAAGCAGGGCGTCCGGCGACGTTGAGAGCCGCGGTTCCGAGAGACGCGTCAAAGCAAGTTCTGCCGTTGCACGGCGATCACCGCCCCCGCGGCGAAGGATTTCAAGCGTCTCTTCAAGCAAACGGCTCTGATAGAGGAGCCGCCCGAGCGGGATCCGTTTCGCCCGTTCGGAAAGAGAGCGGAAAGATGCGTCGGATAGATCGAGATAGGCAGCCGCCCCGTCTCCGAGCGTCTTCACGACCACGAGGTCCCGATAGTAGGAGATCAGTTCGGTAAAGAAGACCGTCAGATCCTGCGCAGAATTCACGACGTCGGACAGAAGTCGGTAGAGCGTCGGATAATCACGGTCGGACGCCGCGTCAACGATCTGTCCCGGGAGTTCCCCTCCCCCGACGCCGAGAACGCGCGTGACGAGTTCCTCGCTGACCGTTTCGTTTGTGCCGGCGCAGAGTTCCAGAAGGCTGATCGCGTCACGCATACCGCCGAGCGACATTCTCGCGATGACACGTGCGCCGGCGTCGGTCAGGTCGATCCCCTCGCTTTTGGAGATCTTGCCGAGGTGACCGACGATGTTGTCGGAAGACAGGCGGCGAAAATCGAAACGCTGACACCGTGAAACGATGGTCGCGGGCAGTTTGTTCAGTTCGGTCGTCGCAAGGATAAAGAGAACGTAAGCGGGCGGTTCTTCCAGCGTTTTCAGTAGTGCGTTGAAAGCGCTGCCGCTCATCATATGAACTTCGTCGATGATGTAAACGCGGTATTTCAGGTCAGCCGGGGTAAAAACGATCTCTTCCTTCATATCCCGGACGTTGTCGACGCCGTTGTTGCTCGCGGCGTCCATTTCGATCACGTCGGTCGCGATCCCCGCGTCGATCGCCCTGCACGCCTCGCACTCGTTACAGGGATTGCCGTTTACGGGGTGGAGACAGTTGACCGCCTTGGCAAGGATTTTTGCGCACGAGGTCTTACCGGTTCCACGCGAGCCGCAGAAAAGATAGGCGTGCGAAACGCGGTTCTCCGCCACCTGATATTTCAGGATATCGGTCACCTGGGACTGACCTACGACGTCGTCAAAGGTCGATGGTCTCCACTTACGGTACAAAGCCCTATACATACGCAGTCTCCTTTCCCGGGATCGAAACACAAAGAAAAAGGGCGTCGCATCGGATCGAGACCGAAAATGCGACAGCCCCGATCTGCCGGTCGGCAGATTCCGGACGTCGGACAGAGCCATACACCGCTCCGTCGAGTGTGCTCCTACATACGTTAACCGCCCTCGCTGCTCCGGACAGGCGCCCTTCCGGCACATCGGACAAACCGCTTAATGCTGCTCGGTTCCCCGCCTGACATGGTTCACAGCCGCCGATTGCGGAAGACCAATCTTTCAACGCAACTCGAAACGGCGCAGACTATACAGAAACAACCCTCGGGAACGGAATTCACCCCCGCTGAAGCGGATTTCGGGTACAGGGCACCGCTGCCTCCCCGGATAGTATGACTCCGTCCGACATCCGGAATCACGGCGCACCGTGTTCCGCATGATATTATAACATAGAAAAAAAGTATTTGCAAGTGTCACGAAAACTTTTTTTCAGATGACGAATCCCCCGTTCGGGGAGATCACCTGCCCCGTGATGAAGGATGCCCCGTCCCCTGCAAGAAAGAGTACCGTTTCCGCGACGTCGCCCGGTGTTCCGAGCCGTCCGAGCGGGGTTTCGGCGGCAAGCATTTTCCGTGTCTCTTCGTCATACGACTTCATCATATCGGTATCGATTACGCCGGGGGCAACGCAGTTGACCGTAATCCCGGAGGGACCGAGTTCCTTGGCAAGCGCCTTGGTCAGTCCGATCACGCCCGCTTTGACCGCGGAATACGCCGCCTCGCAGGACGCACCCACCATACCCCAGATCGAAGAAACGTTGATGATCCGCCCGCGTCCCTGCCGGACCATAGCGGTTATAACCAACTTGGAGCAAACGAAAACCGAGGTCATGTCGACCGCCAGCAGACGGTCCCATTCTTTCTGCGGCAGATCCTGCAGCAGTCCCGAAACCGAAATACCCGCGTTATTGACCAGGATATCAACTCCCATGATATCGCCTTCCGCGATTTGGATCGCCCGCTCTGCGTCGTAGGGATCGGTAAGATCGCAGCGAACGGGGATCGCACCGGTCGCTTTCGCAAGATTATCCGCGGCGTCGACGGAGTTATGATAGAGGAACGAAACGTCCGCGCCCTCGTCGGTAAACCGTCGGACGATCTCGGCGCCGATCCCGCGGGATCCGCCGGTCACGATCACTTTTTTCCCGAGAAATGCCCCATCCTTCATCGTTGCTCTCCGTTTCCTGTTCTTTCGTTCATTTTAGCACACCGCGGAATATCTGTCAAGCCGGGCGCAGTCTTTGCGGAAAAACCTTGCATTTCGCCTTTTCCTGTGATATAATATGACAAAAAACCGAGGGGAGAGCGTATGATCCTGATCATTGACAGCGACAGGCGTCGGAGCGAACAGATGCAGAAGCATCTGTGGGATCTCCACCTGCTCGCCGACGTCACGACCTACGACTCGCTCCGCAACCGTGTTCCGTACGAGCGGATTACCGACGATGTCACGTTCGTTCTTCTGCTCCGTCCCATTGATCCGGGACGGCCGCCCCTCTTTTGCAAAACGTTTCACAAAAAGTTTGAGTTTCCGATCGTGATGCTCGGCGGCGAAGAGACGATCCGCGACCGCAAGGATATCAACGCTCCCGACCTGATTCTCTCGAAGAAACTGACCGACCGGAAGATTCTGCACGAAACGAGAGATCTTATGATCTCACGCGGGAAGCCCGATCCGTGGGACCGGATCGCCGGCGGCGTCCGTGACCGCATCGAATACGCCGATCATACCGTCTACGGCGAACCGATGATGTTCAACAGGAGCGAGCGGATGTTTCTTCGCGTGCTCATTCTCGCCTTCCCCGCGCCCGTTCCGATTGAAGAACTTCGTGTTCGCGCCGCCCCGCCGAACACCAAGAAAACGCTGAACGCTCTGAAAGTTCTCGGATCCAAGATCAACAAGAAGGCGCTCGCCACGGTCCACCGCAGGATCGTCAACTGGGATGCCGAACGTTTCTGGATCCGCACCTCAAAGACCGATCCCGGTCCGACCGTTCATCGCGATCCCGACGAAGATTACGTAGAATCGTACTACGACGAATACAAGTATTACCCGCGCAACTGTTTTTAACCGTTCGTTCCGGCGATGCCGGAGAAAGGAAACCGATATGCCCGCAACCGTCAGAGAATATCAGGACGCGATCCTGAAAGCAAAAAAGGAGAAAGGGTTCGCGATCCTCGCGCACACCTACCAGTCGCCCGAGATCGTCGAGATCGCCGATATTACCGGGGACTCCTTCGCACTGAGCAAAAAGGCGATGGGGATCGCCGAAAAGAACGTCTTGATGTGCGGCGTCCGCTTTATGGCGGAGACCGTCAAACTGCTCTCCCCCGAAAAGAAAGTGATCCTCGCCGCTCCCGACGCCGGCTGCCCGATGGCGGAGCAGTTCGTCCGGGAAGAGATCGAGGACTACCGGGCTGATCACCCCGACGTGATCGTCGTCGCCTACGTTAATACGACGGCGGATCTCAAATGCGTCTCGGACGTCTGCGTCACTTCTTCTTCGGCGCTCTCGGTGGTCGGAAAACTTCCGAAAGATCGTGAGATCCTGTTCATTCCCGACTGCAACCTCGGCGCCTACGTCGCCGCAGCATACCCTGATCGGAAGATCACGCTCTGGCGCGGCGGTTGCCCCGTTCACGCCGCCGTCAGCGCAAATGAAGCCAAAGAGGCGATTGCCCGTCACCCCGGGGCAAAACTTCTGGTGCACCCCGAATGCACCCCCGCCGTGACCGCTCTTGCCGATTATATCGGTTCGACCGCAGGGATCATCGAATACGCGTCGAATTCGACCGACCGGGAGTTCATCATCGGTACAGAACTCAGCGTCGTGTGGCATCTGTCCTATCGCTTCCCCGACAAGCGGTTCTATCCCCTGACCAAAAACCTGGTCTGCCGGAATATGCGTCTGACCTCGCTTCCCGACGTTCTTGCCGCCGTCAACGGCACGGGCGGAGAGGAGATCGTGCTTGACGACGCGACGCTTCGCGACGCGAAGGTCTGCATCGATAAAATGATTGAACTTGCCTGAACGAAACAAATCGGGGAACCCGTTCCGGGTTCCCCTTTTTTCTTTTTAGTGAATTATAGACGAAAAAATCACAAACGAAATCCTTAACAGTTTGCTCCGCGAGTTTTATCCCAAAGATAGAAACCTTTCTAGGCTCTCTCCACAAAACATTAAAATACTGTTCAGCGTTGGAGTTATTGGCGTACGAATTGCAAAAAACGTTACCCTTCACTTGAATATTTACCGTAAGAAGAACAACACAAAAGCAATTCGTTATTGTAAAGGTCTCCTCCCTCGTAACGAACGCATAACCATCGGACTCTGCGTTTGTGGGAAGCGATCACATTTGATTGCTTACATCCAATCTCCAACTTGTACCCAGCCTTGCCCAATATACCATCCCCAGTAGGCTTGTTCGCCGGTATCTTTTTGAAGAAATTTACACCCCCAATCACCACCAGATGCATAAGTACAGGTAACGTAAAACCATCTATAGCGCCACGTATTAGAAGATATTTGTGTCTTCTCTACAACATAAGCGCGATCTCCAACTTCACAAAAAGTCACAAACTGCTTGATTGGGATTGGATCAGGTTCAGGTATGTAGCTCGCTTTTGCCTGGATTGTCTCCTGTAATTCTGCCGCAGTGCAGACCGTTACCGAAGGGGTGTTCCATGTTTTCATTTCTGTTTTCTCCTTTTGTTTTTATTATCAAATAATTGTAAAACAATTATATGATTTGATGTGAGCAGAACAGCACAAATGAAAGCCGTTCTTATGAAGATCTTTTTCCTCGTAACGAACGCATAACCATCGGACTCTGCGTTTGTGGGAAGCGATCACATT
>CAMZBE010000076.1 GCA_947304475.1 uncultured Clostridia bacterium | reverse complement strand
CCCTTACGGAACCGACGGTATTCGACCGCTCGGACAAACTCGCGGATTTCTTTGTCCGCCGCTTCCTCGGCGCGTCTGTCGAGCGCGTTTCGCTTCTCTTGCTTGACGGCGAATTCCGTCCCCTCGCGTTCAAACGGATCGCCGAAGGCGCGGTCAACTCCGCCGCGATTGAACTCCGCTGCGTGACCGAAGCCGCCGTCCTCTCGAACGCGACCTACGCCGTTCTCGCCCACAATCACCCGCGCGGAACACCGGTCCCGTCACACGACGACGAGGCGACGACCTCGCTGCTCTCCGACGCGCTTGCGAGCGCGGGCGTCAGATTGATCGAGCATTACGTCGTCGCCGCGAACCGCGCCGTCCCGATCCTGCAAAACGCGCCGGGACGCCCGACGCCCATGCCCGGGGAGTTTTACGAATAAAACAGCCGCGCCCAACTCCTCTGCACCGCAAAAAATACGCCGCCCGCCCCTCATCGGGGCGGGCGGTTGACGTCTGAAAAGAAGCAGCGGGCGCACGCGGTCAGTTGTTCCATTCGGAAACGGGTTTCCCCTCGAGAACGTCGGCGATCCTGCGGCAGGCGTTGCCGTCGCCGTAGGGGTTGACCGCCTTCGCCATCGAGGCGTACGCGTCGGGATCGTCGAGCAGACGGCTGAACTCGGAATAGATGACCTCTTCCGACGTGCCGACCAGTTTGAGCGTCCCGGCGGAAACGCCCTCGGGCCGTTCGGTGGTGTCGCGCATCACCAGAACGGGGACGCCGTACGCGGGTGCTTCCTCCTGGATCCCGCCGCTGTCGGTCAGGATCAGGAAACTGCGCGACTCGAAATTGTGACAGTCGAAGACCTCGATCGGCTCGATAATGCGGATCCTGTCGCAGCCGCCGAGTTCCTCGTCCGCCGCCGACCGCACGAGCGGGTTCATATGGATCGGGTAAATCGCCTTGCAGTCCGGGTGTTCGTCGAGCACGCGGCGGATCGCCCGGAACATATTGTGCATGGGCGCGCCGAGGTTCTCCCGGCGGTGGGCGGTAATGAAGATCAGCCGATCGTTCCCCACCCAGTCGAGATCGGGGTGGCGATAGTCCGAAACGACCGTATGCTTCATCGCGTCGATGACCGTATTGCCTGTGACGAAAACCGTTTCGGGACGTTTCCCTTCGTCCAGAAGATTCTGTTTTGCAAGGGCGGTCGGGGCGAAGTTATACGCCGCGATCAGCCCGATCCCCTGTCGGTTGAACTCTTCCGGGAAGGGAGAATAGATATTGTGCGTCCGCAGTCCCGCCTCGACGTGTCCGACCGGGATCTGCAGATAGAAGCAGGCGAGCGCCGTGACGAACGCTGTCGAGGTATCGCCGTGGACGAGAACCACGTCGGGTTTGATCTCTTCGAGCGCCGCCTTGATCCCGTTGAGGATCCCCGTCGTGATGTCGAAGAGCGTCTGCCCCGGCTTCATGATCGCGAGATCGTAGTCGGGCGTCTCGCCGAACACCTCGAAGACCTGGTCGAGCATCTGGCGGTGCTGACCGGTGGAGAGCAGAACCGTCTCCAGGTCCTTTCTGCTCCGCAATTCCTTCAGAAGCGGCATCATTTTGATACAGTCGGGACGGCACCCGACCGTAACGACGATCTTTTTCATTTATCCGATCTCTTTCCGTACATTTTATCGTAGTAGTTCCGGTATTCGCCCGAGGTACACTCGTCGAGCCAATCCGCGTTTTCACGGTACCACGCGATGGTGAGGCGGATACCGTCCTTGAACATCGTGGTCGGCTGCCAGCCGAGGTCCGCCATCGCCTTCGAGGGATCGATCGCGTATCTCTGGTCGTGCCCCTTCCGATCGGCGACGAAGGTGATCAGACTTTCGGGTTTGCCGAGTTCTTTCAGAATGATCTTCACGATCTCGATGTTGGATTTCTCGTTGTGCCCGCCGAGATTGTAGACCTCGCCGACCTTCCCTTTTTCGAGAACGGAGAGGATCCCGCGGCAGTGATCCTCCACGTAGAGCCAGTCGCGGACGTTCAACCCCTCTCCGTAAACCGGAAGCGGCTTGTCGTGCGTGGCGTTGTTGATCATCAGGGGGATCAGTTTTTCGGGGAACTGGTACGGTCCGTAGTTGTTGCTGCAGCGCGAGACCGTCACGGGAAGCCCGTAGGTGCGGTGATAGGCGAGGGCGAGCAGATCCGCCGCCGCCTTGGAGGTCGAATAGGGGCTCGACGTCCTGATCGGCGTATCCTCGCGGAAGAACAGATCGGGACGGTCGAGCGGCAGGTCGCCGTAGACCTCGTCGGTTCCGACCTGATGGAAGCGTTCGACGCCGTACATCCGGCACGCGTCCATCACGACCTGCGTGCCGAGAATATTGGTCTCCAGGAACACGCCGGGGTTCTCGATCGAACGGTCGACGTGGGATTCGGCGGCAAAATTGACGACGATCCCGGGACGCTCTTTTTCAAAGATTGCGAAAATGCCGTCCCTCCGGCGGATATCCTCACGGTAGAAGACGTAGCGGGGATCGTTCATCTCGTTTTTGATGGTCGAGGGATTGGCGGCGTAGGTCATGCAGTCGACGTTGACCACCTTCCAGTCTGGTCTTTCCTTCAGGATCAACTTGCAGAAGCAGTTGCCGATGAATCCGGCTCCCCCGGTGACAAGGATCGTTTTTCCCATTTTACTTTATCGCTCCGATCTCTTTCAGATAGCGTGTGACGGCGTTTTTCCAGTCGGGCAGAGGCGAAAAGCCCGCCCGTGCGAGTTTGCTCTTGTCAAGGCGCGAATTGAAGGGGCGGCGGGCGACCGACGCGCCGTATTCCGCCGTGGTAACCGGGATCACCGTCATCGGCGCAGACGCCTGCCGGAAAACCTCGCAGGCAAGGTCGTACCAACTGATGAAGCCGCCCTCGTTGGTCGCGTGATAAATCCCGTATTTTTCGCTCCGGACCATATCGGCAAGCAGGCAGGCAAGATCCGCGGTGTAGGTCGGCGTCCCGATCTGGTCGGAAACGACCTTGACCGTGTCGCGCGTCTTCGCGAGGTTCAGCATGGTGCGGATAAAGTTCTTTCCGTTTCTGCCGAACACCCACGCGATCCGCACGATGAAGAATTTTTCAAGTTCCGAAAGGACGGTTTTCTCGCCCTCAAGTTTGGTTTCTCCGTAATAGTTCAGCGGCGAAAAGCGCCGGTCGTCGGGTTCCCACGGTCTGTCGCCCTCGCCGTCGAAAACGTAATCGGTCGAAATATAGAGGAACTTGCACCCGAGGTTTTTCGCCGCGGCGACCAGAAACCCCGTCCCGTCGACGTTGATTTTGCGTACCGTCTCCCGATTTTCGGGATCCTCCGCGCCGTCGACGTTCGTCCAGGCGGCACAATGCACGATCGCGTCGGGCGCGATCGTCCCGACGGTCCTTTCGACCGCGGCACGGTCGGTGATATCCAGCGCGACGTATTTCGAAAGAGCCGGTTTTTCGGTCAGTTCGCTTTCGTTCCGGATATCGGTTCCGACGACAGTGATCCCCCGCTTCGCCAGTTCGTTTGCGACGTCGAAACCGAGTTGTCCCGCGACGCCGGTGACCAGAACAATCATTGGAAGATCGCCCCCGTTTCCCGCAAGGAGGGGTGCCGTTTATCCTTTTCGCTCAACAGGATTTCTCCGACGTCGGGCCAGTCGATCCCGATCCCGGGATCGTTCCAGATGATCCCGCCCTCGTCCTCGGGGTGGTAGATCTCGTCGCACTTGTAGCAGAAGGTCGCGTATTCGGAGAGGACCAGAAACCCGTGCGCAAAGCCGCGCGGGATCATGAACTGGTTTCCGTTCGCCGCGGAGAGTACCACGCCGACGTACCGCCCGAAGGTCGGGGAGTTTTGGCGCAGATCGACGCAGACGTCGTAGACCTCGCCCTCGATACATCTGACGAGTTTCGCCTGCGGATGCGTTTTTTGGAAATGAAGTCCGCGCAAAACGCCCTTTTTCGAGCGCGACTGGTTGTCCTGCACGAACCGGTAATCAAGCCCCGCCTCGACGAAATCGGTCTCCCGATACGTCTCCGCGAAATATCCGCGCTCGTCGCCGTACCGCTTGGGTTCAATCACGACGACGCCGTTGATTTCGGTTTCAAAAAACGTAAAATTGCCGACCGTTTTCATCAGTATTTGATCTTCCCTTCGGCGACGTTGATCAGGTGCTTTCCGTACTCGTTCTTTTCCATCAGTTTTCCCTGTTCGTAAAGCGTCTCGCGCCCGATCCAGCCGTTTTTGTACGCGATCTCCTCGGGGCAGCAGACCTGGAGCCCCTGATGCGTTTCGAGGATCCGGATATAGTTCGACGCCTCGACGAGCGACTCGTGCGTCCCGGTATCGAGCCAGGAATACCCTCGCCCGAGCGTCGTGACGTGCAATCTGCGTTCTTCAAGGTACAGATTGTTGAGCGAGGTGATCTCGAGTTCGCCCCGGGCGGACGGTTTGACCAGTTTCGCCTTTTCGGACACGCCTTTCGGGTAGAAATAAAGACCGGTCACGCAGTAGTTGGATTTGGGATTCTTTGGTTTCTCCTCGATCGAAAGGGCGTTCCCTTCCCCGTCGAGTTCCACGACGCCGAAGCGTTCGGGATCCTTCACGAAGTAGCCGAAGACCGTCGCCGTATTCTCCTTCTCAGCGCGCCTGACCGAATTGTTCAGGTGATTGATCAGCCCCGCGCCGTAGAAGATATTGTCGCCGAGGACCATCGCGCAGGCGTCGTCCCCGATGAACTCCTCGCCGAGCAGAAACGCCTGCGCCAGTCCGTCGGGCGAGGGCTGCTCAACGTAGGAAAACCGCACGCCGAAGCGTGAACCGTCCCCGAGCAACTGTTCCATGCGGGGCAGGTCGGCAACGGTGGAAATGATCAGAATGTCGCGGATGCCCGCCATCATCAGAACCGAGAGCGGGTAGTAGATCATGGGTTTGTCGTAGATCGGGAGCAACTGTTTGCTCGTGACGAGCGTCAGCGGATAGAGCCGCGTGCCCGATCCGCCGGCAAGAATGATACCTTTCATTTCGCATTTCCTTTCCTGCTTTCAAAGCAACCGTTCAGGATCGTCCGGACCGTCTCTTTGTAGTCGTAGGACTCGAAGAAACGCTTCGCGTTTGCGGAATACTGTCCATAGTTTTCCCCGATCTCCAGGATCGCGCGACGGACGCTCTCCCGGTCGGTCGTTTCAAGCGCGACGCCGTCCCCGTATTCGAGGAAGTGGCTCCGCAGAGCGGGCAGATCGTTCGAGAGCATCGGGACGCCGAACTGACTGTACTCCCAGATCTTGTTCGGCGCGCAGTAGAGGGTGTTCAGGATCGAATAACTGTTCTTCACCGGTACGTACGACAGGATCCCGATATACGCCCAGGCGGTGATTTTCAGGTGATCGGGCGGCGCGACGAACGGAAGCCGGAAGAACCGGTCGCAGTTCCCGCGGTAGGGCACCTCGCCGTTGGTCATCGCGACAAAAACGTACTCTTCCGGAAGATCGGAGACCGCGTCGATGAAAGGATCGAGCGGGCGTTCGGCGCTGATGTTGCCCTGATAGAGAATAATCTTCTTGTCTTTCAGTTTCGTTTCAAAGAGTTCCGCGATCTCCCCGGAAAAATCAAGGGGCGACTCCTTCGTGACGGCTACGCGGTTATAGGGCTTGTTCTGCAAAACGAACGGAAGCGCCGGAAGGTTCCACCACGCCTTCGTGATATGCGCGCGGTTGTACTCGCACTCGACGACCGCCGCCGCCCGCCGGTAATACTTTTTCGGGAGCGGGAAAAGATGTCTCGATTCGACGAGATACAGATGCTCGGTCAGTTCGAGCAGGTGCAGGACGTAACGCATCCCGGTCACGTAGTTGCCGAGATATTTCAAACTTCCGTTCGAGAGGATCCACACGACCGAATCCCCGTCGTATTCCCGGTGAAGCAGTTTCCTGACCTTTCTCCGGTAACGGAAGAAGCGCAGGATCTTGCCGATCGGACCGCCGCCGGTATTGCTCTTCCCGACGAAGAGAAACCGGACGCCGGCGTTCTCGGAAAGAAACGCAGAAAACGCGTCCGCCCCGTCCGGATAGCCGATGAAAACCGTTTCGGTCCCGGATTCGTTCAGACTGTTGACCAGACTCATGGCGGGGGGGCAGTGCAGAAGATCCCCCAGATACAGTACGATCACTTTCATATGGTAAACTCGCTTTCTTTGCGGTCGGTCACGGGGAGCGACGCCGGCGGATCATTTCTTACGGAGTTTTTCGTAATAATAGATCGTGGATTTTTTGAGTTCGAGGTTCTCGTCCACGTCGGAGATACTTACGCTCCCGTCCTCTTTGTGCAGGATCTCGATCTCCGAGGTAAAGTAGGTCGGGATACGCAACCCGTGCAGCGTGTGCGCGAGCAGGTTCTCCTCGGCGAAAAGAAACATATTCTCGTCGTACGGAAGCCCGATTTTCCCGATCGCGCTCCGGCTGAAGACGAGGAAACTGCCGTGTGCGGCGAAAACGGTCTTCTTTTTCCGTCTCCGTTTCAGGTTGAACAGGATGCGCAGGATCTTGTTGATCCCGATCCCGGCGTAAAAGCGGAGCCGCCCGCCCTTGATAAAATACCGGTAAAGCAACCGTTCGGACAGGGGATTTTTGATCACCCAGTAGGGATTCTGCTCCTTCCCCGTCAGCGTCCTGATCCGCGGCGCGAT
>CAMZBE010000075.1 GCA_947304475.1 uncultured Clostridia bacterium | reverse complement strand
CAAGCGGTAGGAGAAATACCCTGCGTCGGTCTTCTCAATCACGTAGCCGGGCTCGTCGGCGATCATGATCCCGCCGGCTTCAAACGCGGTGATCTCGTCGACGTCCGAGGGACATTTCACGCGGCAGAGAGGGCAGTAACAGATCAGTTCGCGTTCGCCGTCTGTGACCAAAAGATCCGCTTCGCCGCTCGCCTTGTCGTGCGTGACGCCTTTGACTTTCATGCAGAGATAGTCCAGAGTCGGATCGCCCGAGAGAAATCGTTCGACCAACCGCTTCGCGTCTTCGACTTGCGCTTTGTAGGTCTTTCCCTTCCACTCGAAGGGTTCGGACAGATCGGCGGTGCAACAGAAAAAGTATCCGCGCATCCGGTACCATACGATCAACATTTTGCGGGTTTCGTAGTTGAACCCGATCCGGATCTCCTTGTCAAAGTTTTTGAAGAGAACGGAAGGGACGACGAAGTGCCGGATATCGTGGGAATAGTCGTAGCCGTGATCGTGCAGAAACGCGAAATCCCGGACGATCTGTTTGTAGATCGAAGTGAACAGATATTGTTTCATTCGTTTGCCCTCGTTCAATCGTTATCGGAACAGAAAGATTGCGGGAGCGCCCGCTTCAAGTTCTTCACGCACGAGCGAAAAGCCCTCTCCGATCACGATTACGGGGGACGTTTCGTTTTGGCAGAGAGAGAAGACCGTTTCGCCCGACGCTTCCGCCCCGTCGAGGTCGCCGTCGGAGAGAATGACGTAGGCGGTTTTGACCTGTTTCAGAAAGGACAGGTCGGACGCGGCGCATTTTCGGAAACCGCTCTTCAAGAGCAGTTCGGCGCCGTGCGCAAAACGCGAGAGCGCCTTTTTGCGGTGTTTCTTTGAAAACAGTTCAAAGAGAAGGCGCTCCTGCCTGTCCTCTTTGATATACTGCCTGACAAAACGTTCCTCAATGGTACGGGCCATAAAGATACCTTTCTTTCCGGTTCGGTCATACCCGGCGCGGGCGGATCAGGATCGCTTCCAAACGCTCGCCCGAGAGGACGGCGACGGTGTCGGTCGCGAAGCGGTACCCTTTTCCGGTGTAATCTTTGTTCCCGAAGCAGAACCACCCGGTCTGTTCGTCGTAATAGATCGGAAGCGGCTTTTTCGCGTCTATGATCGGCTCGACCGTGATGACGGCGTCGAATGTTTCCGGGATCCGCAAGTCCGCCGCTTTGACTTTTTTCGGGGCAAAAACGGCTCCGAAACGCACAAGCGCACGGGTATCGGGAATGACGTCCAACTCCTGCCCCCACCCGCCGAACTGTACGGCGTCTGTGATCACTCCCGCCGCTTGATAGGCGTTCCGGTAGACGATATCGTTGTTGACGATGATCGGTTCGCCCGTGAACTCAATTTCCGCTTTGACGGGAACGAATTTGATTGCACGCAGGTTTTTCTTTTTGCGGCGTCCGACGAACGAAAAAACCCAGTCCCAGATGCAGAGCGCGACTAGTTCACCGAGCACGATGAAAAAGGTGATGGTGACCATCGTTCTGAACGCGCTCTCGGAACGGACGGAGAAAATGACGTTCAAGACCGTTAAGATAAGACACAGGACGTACCCGAACACCTGAAAAGCGAAACTCGGGGGCGCGATCCCGTCTTTCTTGACCGACGCTCCGTTCGGAGCGCGGAACAGATGCCGAAGAAACGATTTGATTTTGATCCGTTTTTTGAACGCCTCGTTTGTGATCATGCTCTTGTACTGCGAGAACGGCGGGGTAGCCGCACAGATAAACAGCAAATAAACGGTGGCAAGAATAGATACGAGCATTTGGTTCTCCTTTGATCTTCGTGACGCGGCGAATCAGAGACGAAGCGCCTGTTCAATATCGTTTTCGCCGACGCCTTTGGCAAGGTCGGCGTCAACACCGATATAGACTTCGTCATAGTTTGCCGGACAGTAATCCATAAAAAACGTCGGACGCGGCTCGTTCGCGGGCGGGGCTTTTTTGAACAGGGGCAGTGGCTTCTTCGGTGCGAAGAAGTCCGGATCGGGGAAGGCGAACTCGATATCCTCGTATGCGATCCCCTCGAGCAGTGAAAGGAACCGAGCGAGGTTTTCACCCTCTAACTCGATCGTGAACTGCCGTACCGTCCGTTTGCCGCCCGTTTCGCGCGACGCGAAGCAGGTGATCCCGGCGTTTTTCGCAAAAACCTCAAGCAGACCGATCGCTGCGGGATCCAAACCGTCGACCAGAACGAAAAGCCGTTCGAGGCGGAACAGTTCAAGGACGCGCTTCAGCCGTCCGTCTTTGGTCAGGTCGCAAGAAAACTCAAACGTCTTGCCGCCGTCTTTGGTTTCGGTTTCTTTGATCTTCGGCTTTGATAGCCAACGGAACAATCTGTTTTTCATCTTTTTCCTTCCATGGTTCGGTTACTTTCCGTGTTTGGCGCATTGTTCGCAGAAGCCGTTTTCATCGAGTGTCTGCGGTTTGAAGTACTTTTTGATATAATACGCCGCGAGGTTCCATTCGGTTTCGCCGATATGTTCCGGCATCGCGGGATCGTAGCCCTTCGCGTGACAGCCGCAGCACTCGTTAATCCACTTTTTCAGGTGCGGGAACGCTTGGATATACTCTTCACCTTCGTTTTTTCTGTGCTTCATTGTTACGCCTTCTTACTTTCGTCAAAAAAATGCAGAGAAACGTTCTCGATTTCGGTGATCTCCCATTCGACGCCGATCTTTCCGACTTCGCCTTTGAACAGAAGCCCGCTCGAAAAGAAAGAGCAATACTGCATATAGATCCGAAACGCGTCCTTTTCGACGCGGTCGACAAAGGAGGAAAACGCCAGATCCGAGACCTTTTTCCGCACCTTCTTCAAGACCGAGACGTGCTCCCAGACGTTTGCGGGATCGAAGCCCCGGATCCGAAGAACGATCTCGCAGGGCGGCGTTAAAAACAGTTCTTTGCCGTGCTCGTCGGTCTGGTAGATCCCTTCGGGGAAAACCAGTCGGACGCCGTCACGGACGATTTCGACGCGGCGAAGATCCGTGTCGTGAAACGCGTATTCCCGGATCGTCTCGGTCATAAACTCTTCAATACCGACAGTTTCGTTTTTCATCTTTTTCCCCCAACGGTTCTTTCCATAATATTATACCGTTTGTTCCGGTTTCTGTCAAGTTTGCCGCCTTTCGGTTTCCTTCACTTTTTTCGCTTGCGAAAAAAACTTCACTCGGCGCCGTGCGCCGTCTTCACTTTGCCGCAGGCAAAACTTCACTTCGGAGCGCGGAAGCGCGCTCCGAAACATCACGCATACTCCGGGGGGGGCGGTGCATAGAATATACCAAAATACCGAAGGAGAGACGCTATGGACAAGGAAATTTACAGGGGCTTTCGCGGGGTAAAGGACGTTGCACCCGACGTCGTGCGCGGGGAGTGCGCGGTCGACGTCACGCTGCCCGACTATCAGGACGAGATCCGAAGGATCTACTCGGCGTCGGCGTGCGTGCTTCCGAGCGGGAAGTACGTTTCCGGGGGCAAGGCGGAGTTCGCCGGGACGGTCCGGCATACCGTCCTCTGCGGCAACGCGGACGGGGGCGTATCGGTACTGTCGCTCCCCGGCGACTACCTGCTTTCGTTTCCGGTGCCCGAGGGGTGCGATCCGGTACTTTTGCCCGTGGTCCCGGACGCGCCGGTCTGCCGCCTGGTCGGCCCCCGCCGCCTTTCGATCCGGACGCCGCTTTCGGCGGCGGCGCGATGCTATCAGGCGCGGGAGAGTTCCCCCGCGCTTCCCACCTTGACCGCCGATCCCGACGTGATCTCCCTGATCCACCCGGTCGAAACCCACCGCACCGAAACTCTCTCGCTCCGCGACGTGCGGCTCGGCGACGTGATCCGCGCGGACGGGGAAGTCAAGATCCTTTCCTGCGAAGCGGCGGCGTGCGTGCGCGATACGGCGCTGACTTCGGCGGGTGTTGAGGTGCGCGGGGACGTCTTGCTCACGCTGAAACTCGACCGGGGCGACGGCGTGCCCGCGACGGTGCGGCGGACCGTTCCGTTCTCCGAGGTGATCCCGTGGGAGAGCGAACCCGTGACCGGGGGAAGCGCGTCGGCGTGGGCGTGCGTGACCTCTCTGGACGCCTCTCCCGCCGACGGGGAGCGCGGGAGCGAGATCCCGGTCGAACTGACGCTGGACCTGTTTGCCGAAGTGACGGCGCCCGCGGAGGGCGAGGCGCTGGTCGATCTGTTCTCCCTGAAGGAGCCGACCGTCGTTTCGCGTGAGGGGATCGGCGTGACCGACGTGTGCTACTGCGGGGGCGGGATCTGTACGCTCGAGGGCGACGCCGAACGCAGCGAGTGCAACTGTGAGGACGCGATGACGGTGCTCGGCGAGTCCGCCGTCGTGGCGGTCGGGAATTCCTCGCTCGGGGAAAACGGGTTGACGGTTTCGGGCGAGTGTCGGGTTTTTGCGACGGTGGGATCCCCGTCCGGAGATCCCGACGGGGGAAGCGTCTATTCCGCAGTCAACTTCCGCTTTCCGTTCGAGGTGACGCTTCCGGTTCCCGTCGGGTGCAGGGACGCCGAACGGATCGACGTAACGGCGATCCCGCTCTCGGTTTCGGTGCGGCTCGACGCGTCGCGCCTCTTGGCGTCGGTCGAAACGGCGTTCACCGTCCGGCTCTCGAAAAACGGCGAGGTGACGGTGGTCTCGGGCGTCGAGCGGGGAGAGGGAACCTATCCCGAGCGGGCGCCGGGGGAGATCGTCGCGGTCTATCCCGAAGGGGGCGAGACGCTCTGGGAGATCGCCGAACGCTACGGCGTTTCGCCCGAAACCGTCGCGCGGCGAAACGGTTTGCCCGAAGAGGCGAAGACCTCGCCCGACGCGCCGAACTCGCTGGACGGCGTGATCAGATTGCTGATTTGAGGATCTGTCAAAAAAAGTCTGCAAGGGGATCGAAAATTCCCTTGCATTTCTTTTTTCAATATTGTATAATTGTATTATGAAATAAAATGCGCGGACTGTACGCTCGCGGGCGGGCGCGCGTGAAAACGAGGAGGGCGACAATGGAACGGATCTATACCATCCCGGTCAACGAGGCGTTCGACGACTCGCGGGACAACCCGGAAGTCGGCTGCCCTCTCTGCACGCTGTTCCGCAAACTCGAAGAGGACGAGTTGTCCCTGATCCTCGGGGCGTCCATGATGGAGCCCGACGTTCGCGTCCGCACCAACCGCGAGGGGTTCTGTCCCACGCATTTTACCGCGATGCTGAAACGCAAGAACCGGTTGGGACTGGCGCTGATGCTCGAAAGCCACCTCGCCGAACTCTCCCCCGCGGTTTTTCCGCACGGACTTGCCGCCGTCGGCGGGCGCGAGAAGACGGTCGCGCGGCTCGCGGAACTCGAAAAGGATTGCTACGTCTGCTCGCGGATCGAATTCAGTCTTTCGCGGATGATCGAGACGGTGGCGCTGCTCTACGAAGAGGACGCGTCTTTTCGCGAAAAGTTCCGGGCACAGCCGCATTTCTGCCTGCCGCATTACCGGCGTCTGCTCGCGGTCGCGCGCGACCGCCTCGGGAAGAAGGTGCGGGCGGAGTTCAACCGTGATATCGGGGAAGTGGAAGAAAACTGGTTCCTTGCGCTGAAAGAAGACGTGTCGGCGTTCTGCCGTTCGTTCGATTACCGCGCGGAGGAGCCGCTGACCGAGGAACAGAAAACGGCGGTCGAACGCGCCGTCAAAGGATTATCCGGGCTGGAAGGAAGAGAGGTCAAACCGTGCTGATACTGGAAGTTAAGGTCAAACATTTCGGTTTGCTCGACTATTTCGAGGTCAAATTCGGTGACAAACTCAACGTCATCGAGGGCTCGAACGAGTCGGGGAAGAGTACCCTTGCCGCCTTCATCCGGTTTATGCTCTACGGCTTTACGCCCGATCCCGCCGGACTGGAAGAGCGGCGCAAGCGGACGAGTTGGGAGACCGGGACCGCCGAGGGCGAGATGACCGTCCTCGTCAAGGGGAAACATTACCGTATCGACCGCTATTCCGCGATCGTGCAGGAGAACGGGCGCGAGATCTTCCGCGACCGCACCCGCGTCGTCAATATCGACGAGGGGAGCCTCGTCACCGAAAAGGACGCCGGAGAATACTTTCTCGGCGTGCCGTCCGACGTCTTCTCGAGTTCCGCCTACATCAGCCAGATGGACGATACCCACGTCGGCGAAGAAAAGATGCGCGAGACCATCTCCAACCTGCTCTTTTCGGGGAGCGAGCAACTCTCGGTCGACAAAGCCGTCGCCGCGATCAACGCCCGCCGCGTCACCGAGACCGAGGAACACGGCGTCGGATCGCGTACCCTGATGGCGCGCGCCGAGGAACTGATCGCCGAGGAACAGCGGACGGTCGAGATCACCGAAACGCTGCTCGACCGCGAAAGCGAACTGGTCGAGAACCAGAAGGAGCGCGAGAAGATCGAGGGCGAGATTGCGAAACTCGAAAAACTGAAAGGCAGTTTCCGCGCCATCGCCCTGCTCAACGGGTTCGACAAACTGCACACGCTCGAACAGGAAGAACGCCTGCTCCGTGCGGAAGAGGCGGAATTCCGGATGAAACATACCGGGAACGGGTTTTTGCCCGACAATTCCTACCGCACCGAACTGACCATCAATCGCCGCGTGACGGCGGACGCCTACCGTACATACCGCGCGGCGTCGGACGAG
>CAMZBE010000074.1 GCA_947304475.1 uncultured Clostridia bacterium | reverse complement strand
GAACGACCGCGCGGCGAGCAGGGCGTATCCGTCGTCGCGGTTGGGCTGAAACAGGGTGGGGGCGTACTCGTTGTCCTCGTACTCGAACGAGTAGGTCGAGAGCGTCTCTCCCCTCTCGCGGAACCGCGCGGCGGCGATCCCCGCGACAACGGACGAGTCCAAACCGCCCGAAAGAAAACAGGCGAGCGGCACGTCGCTCTCGGTCTGTCGCCTGATCGCGTCGGTGACCAGTTCCCGCACGTGCGCGATACACTCTTCCCGGCTCTCCGAAAACGGCTCCGCCGTCAGGCGGAAGAAGGTGCGTTTCCGGATCCCCTCCGCCGTGACGGAGAGGCACTCGCCCGGGCGCAACTCGGTTATCCCCCGGAAGACCGGGACCGACCGCAGCGTAACCGGAGTAAGGAACAGGAGTTGCCAGAGCCCCTCCCGCCCGATCTCGGGTTTGATCCCGGGGTGAGCGAGCAGCGCCTTGATCTCCGACGCGAAGCAGAATTCGCCCCCCGGCGTCGCGTACCAGAAGGGCTTGACGCCGAGCGGATCGCGCGCGCAGAACAGCGTTTCCGCCGCACGGTCCCAGACAGCGAAAGCGTAGATCCCGTTCAGGCGGGCAAGACACGCCTCCCCCCAAACGGCGTAGGCGTAAACCAGAAGTTCCGTGTCGCACTTCGTCCGGAGCCGGACGCCATGGGCGGAGAGATCCCGCCGGAGTTCGGCGCCGTTATACAGTTCGCCGTTGTAGACGACGGTATAGGCGCGCCGTCGGTAGCGCACCGTCATCGGCTGATCGCCCCGCGCGGGATCCATCACCGCCAAACGATTGTGATGAAACGCCACGTCGCCGTCGGCGTAACTCCCCGACCGATCGGGGCCGCGGGAACGCATGGTCTCCCCCATCGTCCGCACCGTAACGACCTTCTCGGGCGTAATCTTCCTGGGGGCAAACAGTCCGCATATCGAGCACATAACAAACTCCCAAACCGAGTTCGGAAGGAAAGTTTTTCCTCCCTTTTTCATTCTATGCGCGCGCTCGGCTTCCGCGTTCCGCCCGCCCGATTGATAAATTATTCACAAAAAGGACCGCCCTGAAATGCCCCCCTGTATGGACAGTTTATAAAAATGCACGGGAAGTCAAAAAACCCTTGACGAAAAGTGCGCTTTGATGTATAATGTAGGCAACAATTTTTCAGCGTTCGCGCTGTGGGAAAGGATCCGTCCGCCGGACGGAAATGGGAACATGAAACGCGTTTACAATTTCTCTGCTGGCCCCTCTATGCTTCCTCTTGAAGTTCTCGAAGAAGCGCAAAAAGATCTGCTCGATTACAAGGGTTGCGGAATGTCGGTGATGGAGATGTCCCACCGGACGCCCGAATTCGAAGAGATCATCGCGGGCGCGGAAGCGTCGCTTCGCCGCGTTATGAACATCCCCGACAACTACAAGGTGCTCTTCCTGCAGGGCGGCGCGTCGACGCAGTTCGCGTCGGTGCCCTTCAACCTCCTGACCGGCTCCGGTAAGGCGGACTACATCGTCTCCGGTCAGTTCTCGAAGAAAGCATATCAGGAAGCGAAGAAATACGGCGAGATCGCCGTTGCCGCTTCGAGCGCGGGCGACAACTTCACCCACGTCCCGCAGACGACGCGCGAGAGTTTCCGTCCCGACGCCGACTACGTTCACATCTGCTTCAACAACACCATTTACGGGACCAAGTTCCCCTATATCCCCGACACCGGCGATATCCCGCTGGTCGCCGATATGTCGTCCTGCATCTGCTCGGAGCCGGTCGACGTCTCGAAGTTCGGTCTGATCTACGCGGGCGCGCAGAAAAACATCGCCCCCGCCGGCGTCACCATCGTGATCGTCCGTGAAGACCTGCTCGGTCACGCCCGTCCCGACACCCCCGCCATGTTCGACTACAACCTGATGGCGGAGAACGGCTCGATGTACAACACCCCGCCGTGCTGGTGCATCTATATGGCTCGCCTCGTCTTCGACTGGATCCTTTCGATCGGAGGACTCGAAGCCATGAAGGAACGCAACCAAAAGAAGGCGGCGATCCTCTACGATTACCTCGACAGCCAGGATTACTACTTCGCACCGGTCGAACGCGAAAGCCGTTCGATGATGAACGTGACCTTCGTGACCGGCAACCCCGACCTCGACAAGAAATTCGCGTCCGAGGCGGCGAAGCAGGGACTGAAGAACCTCAAAGGACACCGCTCGGTCGGCGGTATGCGCGCGTCGATCTACAACGCGATGCCGATCGAAGGCGTCGAGAAACTCGTTTCGTTCATGAAGGTCTTCGCCAAAGAGAACCCGAAGGATTGACTTTTGATCGGGAAAAGAGGAAAAAAGATGAAAAACATTCTTTTGATGAACAAGATCGCGAAGGTCGGAACCGACGTTTTCGACCGTAACGAATACGCCGTCGGCGACGCGGTGGAGAACCCCGTCGCGATGATGGTCCGTTCCGCCGCGCTCCACGAAGTCGAGTTCGGCCGTGATCTGCTCGCCATCGCCCGCTGCGGCGCCGGCGTCAACAACATCCCGGTCGACCGCTGCGCCGAACAGGGCATCGTGGTCTTCAACACCCCGGGTGCAAACGCCAACGGCGTCAAGGAACTCGCCATCTGCGCCCTGATGCTCGCTTCGCGCGATATCGTCGGCGGCGTCGAATGGGCGAAAACCCTTTCGACCGACGTTGCGAAATCGGTCGAGAAGGGCAAGAGCGCTTACGGCGGCTGCGAGATCGCGGGCAAGACGCTCGGCGTCATCGGGCTCGGCGCGATCGGCGGCTTGGTCGCCAACGCCGCCCACCACCTCGGCATGGAGGTTCTCGGCTGCGATCCCTACATCACGGTCAACGCCGCGTGGTCGCTCTCCCGCTCGATCGAGAAGGCGGCGACCTACGACGAGATCTACGAGAAGGCGGATTACATCACGCTCCACGTTCCCGCCACCCCCACCACCAAGAATATGATCAACCGCGACACCATCGCCAAGATGCGCGACGGCGTGCGGATCATCAACCTCGCGCGTGCCGACCTCGTCGACGCCGAAGCGCTGAAAGAGGCGCTCGCGTCGGGCAAGGTCGCCGCCTACGTCACCGACTTCCCCACCGAAGCGACGCAGGGCGTCAAGGGGATCGTCAGCATCCCGCACCTCGGCGCCTGCACCGAGGAATCCGAGGACAACTGCGCGGTCATGGCGGCGCACGAACTTGACGAGTTCCTCACCACCGGTAACGTCAAGAACAGCGTCAACTACCCGAACGTGCAACTGCCCGTTACCCCCGGTACGCACCGCCTCTGCGTGATGCACAAAAACATTCCGAACACCCTCTCGTATATCACCTCGCAGGTGTCGGCATCGGGCATCAACATCGAGAATATGGCGAACGGCTCGAAGGGCGATTACGCCTACACGATCGTCGAGACCAAAGAGAAGGTCAAGGACGAGACCGTTGCCCTGATCGAGAAGAACGAAAACTTCATCCGCGTCAGAAACATCTGACCGACGACAAACGGTCAGTACCAAAAAACAGCACCGCCGGACGGGCAAACCCGTCCGGCGGTGTTTTTTCGTAATGATGCGCCTGCGGCATGACGTCGCTTACGCGAATGATGTGTGCTTTCGGCACAATGAAAGATTACCCGTTGTTCTTACGTTCGGCAAGGCGTTTTTCGATATCCGAAAGCGAAAGCCCGTACTTGTTCGCGATGTCGCGGGCGTAACTCTTGCCGTCGGGCTTGGCGCGCACGATCTTGAAACTCCGACGCCCTTCCTCGATCCCGGCGACCAGCGTGTCGACCGGCACCCCGCCCGCCTCGCAAATCTTCCGGTTGACCTCGGGCACCGCGGCGGCGAGTTCGTGCAGGTGCGTCGAGAAGACGCCGCGGCAGCGCGCGACGCCGAACCCGGTCAGAATTTCCTGCCCGATATACGACGCTTCGTACGCCCCGGTCGACGAGAGCGACTCGTCGAGCAGGATCATCGAATTCTCGGTCACGGCGTCGAAGATCTCGCGCAGACGCGCGCACTCCTCGCCGAGACGCCCCTTGTCGATGGTATCGTCCGCCCCCTCGGGGAAATGCGTGTAGATGCCGTCGACCGGGCTGATCACGGCGGTTCTTGCCGGAACGCGCAGACCGAGTTGCGTCATCGCCTGCGCAAGCCCTACGGCGCAGGTCACGACCGATTTCCCGCCGCGGTTCGGTCCCGTCAGGACGTAGATCCGGGCGTTTTCGTCGAACGCAAAATCGTTTTCGACGATCTCCTCTTCGATCCGGAGCGCCACGTCGGGGTTGTAGAGCCCCTCGGCGGAAAAGTCCTTGTTCTGCATGGGCGAGAGCGTCGGCACGACCACGGGATAACCCCGGTCGGAGAGCCGCTTCATCAGCGCCGCCCCCCGCGTGACGAACTCGATCTCGGGCAGAAGACGGAGAATGAAATCGGTGTTTTCGATCACGTATTCGCCGACGATATTCCGCCACGACTTGACCGACGAGCGGAACACGTCCTCAATCGCCGCGTTGAACGCGCCGATCAGCGCCTCGCGGCGGTTGTCGGACTGCCCTTTTCCGAAGGGCGTCAGGGCGGCGATGCAAGTCATCGCGTCGTTTTTGAACGAAAGCCGCAGGATCTTGTCGAGCACCTTTTCCGAACGGAAGGGCTCGGCGTTGACCGAGAGCACCCCCGCTTCGGCGGGGCGGAGTTCGGCGTCGAGGTTGACGCCGACCGTAATGCTCCGGATCTCGCGCACCCGGGACGAGAGTTGTTTCAGGCGGTCGTTCAGATCGCGGTAATACTCGCTCTCCGCGTACTCCGAAATGAAGGAGGAGAGTGTGCCGAACGCGGGACTTTTGATCCTGTCCTTCACGGGGGCGAGCCCCTTGTGGAGCAGGTCGATCACCGCGATATAGAGTTCGATCTCGGTGATGCTGTAAAGGTACGATTCCCCCGACGAAGAACCGAGATCGCGGTCCAGACGCCGCAGTTCCGTGATGTCCGAGAGCAGCGGCACGACGTCGGAGAGCGTCTTGCCGAGTTCGGGGATCGACAGAATATCCTCGAAGGTCGCCTCGCGGTAGCGGATCACCTCGGGCTCGTAGGTAAAAAAACCGACGGGCGAGCCGTCGCGAAGCCCCAGAAGCCCGGTCAGCCCGATCTCGCGGCACACGCTGTCGCGCACGTCGGGACGGTTCCGGGGATCGGTATGGCGCTCCTTCGCCGCTGCGTCCGGCCAGAGCAGACTGATAAACGGTTGATCCATATTTCCCTCCGCGATCGGTTTCCCGGCTTTGCCGGACCGGATCGGCTATACTACTATCATATCACATTCCGCACCTTCAGGCAAGTTTTTTTAGAAAGAAATTGATTTCGGCGGCGAAGTATGGTACAATAAAGGAAAGAAAAGCGAAAGGAATGCGGGGTACTCCCCGCGCTCTTGCGATGAAGATCGAGATCAGGAAAACCCGTCCCGGCGCCTCTCTCCCCGTCTACTCGTCCGCGCTTGCGGCGGGGGCGGATCTGTGCGCCTGCATCGGAGAAGACGTCCGCATCCTGCCGGGCGCAACCGCCATGATCCCGACCGGGATCGCCGTCGCCATTCCCGCGGGCTGCGCCGGGTTCGTGTACGCGCGCTCGGGGCTTTCGGTCAAGATGGGACTTGCCCCGGCGAACAAGGTCGGGGTGATCGACGCCGACTACCGCGGCGAGATCCTGGTCTCGCTCTACAACCAGAGCGGACAGGTACGCACCGTCGCGCCGGGCGACCGGATCGCGCAACTCGTGATCCAGAAGGTCGAAACCCCCGAATTCGTCGAGGTGGACGAATTACCCGACACCGAACGCGGCGCGGGCGGGTTCGGCTCTACGGGAAAATAAGATGAACCTGCACGAAACGAAAAGTCCGATCGACCTGCACACGCCGGCGCAGCGGGCGTACCTTGCGGACGTTTACGAGAACCGCAAGGACTATACCGATGGCTACGCCGCAAACGACGCGCCGCTGCCCGTGTCCCTCTCGTGGGATCCCGACGCGAAGGGATCCTATACCGTCCGGGTAGGCGAGAAACCCGACCTCTCGGACGCGCTTACGTTCCAAACCGACGTCCCCTCGCTCGACGTTTACAACCTGAAGATCGGCACGCGCTACTACTGGACGGTCGGGGACGAGCCGCCCGCAACCTTCGTCACGTTCGACGCCCCGCCGCGCAATCTGTCGGTCGGGGGCGTGATCAACGTACGGGACCTCGGCGGTTGGAAAACCGAAAGCGGCAGGCGGGTAAAACAGGGGCTTCTTTACCGGACAAGCGCACTCGACTATTACAGCGAAACCGAAAGACGGATGAAGCCGCTGATCGACGCCGACGGGATCAAGACGCTGAAAGACACGCTGGGGATTAAAACCGAGATCGACCTGCGTGTCGATCACGAGGGCGACAGCGGCTACCCGCCCGAGGGCAAAACCGAGAGCGTACTCGGGGCGGACGTCCGCTATCTGCACTGCCCGATCCTGCTCGGCGCCGAAAACTACCTCGACAGCGTCGATTCTCTGCGCACCGTTTTCCGCACCCTCGCAGAACCCGGGAACTACCCCGTCGCCTACCACTGCGCCGTCGGGGCGGACCGCACGGGATTCGTCTCCTATCTGCTTCTCGCCCTGCTCGGCGTCCCGGACGTTGATATAATGCGCGACTATATGTGGACCAACTTTTCAAACCAGCAGCGGTACCGCCGTCCGATCAGCGTGGGGTACAAAGTCACGATCGACGAAGCCCCGGGGGAAACTATGCGGGAGAAGGTCCGACATATCCTGACAAAGCAGGTCGGCGTCCCGGAAGAAACGCTTGACAGAGTGGTGGAACAACTGACCGAATGAACCGAAAAAAACGATCGTTGCCCTCTCCGCAAAACGGCGGAGAGGGCAACTCGTCTAT
>CAMZBE010000073.1 GCA_947304475.1 uncultured Clostridia bacterium | reverse complement strand
CGGATCGCGGGGACTTCGTTGCCGTCTATCGTCTGATACGGGACACGGTTTCCATGGGGGAAAAATTCTTTTCTTTACGCGCCACCTCAGCCCGTTTGACCGCCGATCCGTCAACGCCGTTCGGGTATCTTAAACTCTGCTTGATCCTGCGTATCTTTGAGGAGGCAGGTCTGATCCGGATCTCTTCAGAGGGGGAAGATCTTATCAAAATCGATCTCGAAAAAACCGATGGGAAGGTCGATCTTGAACACTCGACAATCCTTGCGAATGTGAAACGATTCGCTTCCGAATGAAGTGCGTTTCCGGGAGTTTTTATGTACGAACAAATCAGCAATCTGCTCAGCCTGCTTGAAAAGAGCGGAAAACAGTACGACGTAGAAAAGATCAAAGAGGCGTATGCCTACGCCGCCGATCTTCACGAAGGACAGTTCCGCCAGAGCGGCGAGCCCTATATCAGTCATCCGGTCGCCGTCGCGGAGATCGTTGCGGAGATGGGGTTGGATACCGACTCGATCTGCGCCGCGCTTCTGCACGACACGGTCGAAGATTGCTCGGAAAAGACCAACACCGGCATCATCTGCCAGAAGTTCGGGGAAGAGGTAGCGCTCCTGGTCGACGGGCTGACCAAGATTATGGTGGTTTCGGTCGCGGACAAGGAAGAACAGCATATTGAAAATATCCGCAAGATGCTGCTCGCCATGACCAAAGATATCCGCGTAATCTTTATCAAGTTCTGCGACCGACTGCATAATCTGCGCACCCTTTCAGCGAAGAGAGAGGACAGGCAACGTGATATCGCGCTCGAGACTATGTACGTCTACGCCCCTCTCGCTCATCGTCTCGGTATGCAGAAGATCAAGCAGGAACTCGAGAATCTCTCGCTCTCCTACCTTGATCCGATCGGCTATAAGGAGATCAACGACTCGATCCGTCAGAAATACGGACAAAGTCAGGATCTTATCGAGAAGGCAAAGCAGATGATTGAAAAGCGTCTTCTGGAAAGTAATATCCGCTTTACTCTGGAAGGACGCGTCAAGACCGTTTACTCGATCTATCGCAAGATGTATAACCAGAACAAAAGTCTGGACGAGATCTACGATTTTTACGCGCTTCGGATCATCGTTGAGACCGAGTTGGAATGTTATACCGTGCTCGGTCTGATCCACGAGATGTTCAACTCGATCCCGGGACGGTTCAAGGATTATATTTCCACGCCGAAACCCAACATGTACCGTTCTCTGCATACGACGGTCATCGGACACGACGGTATTCCGTTCGAGGTGCAGATCCGCACTTACGAGATGCATCAAGTGGCGGAATACGGTATCGCAGCGCACTGGAAATATAAGTCGGGCGAAACGTCGAAAGAAGATATCGACGAGAAACTCCGCTGGATTTCCAGTCTGCTGGAAGCCGACGACAGCACACGCGATCCCGACGAGTTCATGCGTTCGTTCAAAACCGATATTTTCCACGACGAAACATTCGTTTTTACGCCGAAGGGCGACGTGATTTCGCTGCCGCTCGGCTCAACGGTCATCGACTTTGCCTATGCGATCCATTCCGCCGTCGGCAACAAGATGGTCGGAGCGAAGATCAACGGTATGATCGTACCGATCGATCGCGTACCGCAAAACGGAGAGATCGTCGAGATCATTACGTCGAACGCTTCGAAAGGACCGAGCCGCGACTGGCTGAAAATCGTCAAGACCGGTGAAGCGAAGAACAAGATCCGCTCGTGGTTCAAGAAGGAACAGAGAGCCGAGAATATCGAACTCGGGAAAGCGGAAATTGATAAGGAACTGCGGCGTTACGGTCGTCCCTTTACCGATGCTGAACGGCTCCAGATCGTGGAGAACGTTTCGCACCGTCTCGGGATCCGAGGGGCGGACGATCTATACAATACGATCGGTTTCGGCGGGCTTTCGATTTCACGCCTTTCCACACGCCTGCACGACGAGTTTGACCGGATCGTACCGCAGACTGAGACCGAAGAGAAGAAGGGAGACGAAGAACTCGTCCCCGTTTCGCAGGGCAAGCCGCATAATCTTAAGAGCGGCAGCGGCGTCGTAATCGACGGCGAGTACGGATGTGAGGTCAAGTTCGCCAAGTGCTGCAACCCGCTTCCCGGAGACGATATCATCGGATTTGTAACGCGCGGGTACGGGATCTCGATCCATAAGACCGATTGCCCGAAGGTTGTCGAGAACCGCGGGAAAACCGAATACTCCGGCAGATGGGTAAACGCCACGTGGGAGAACACGCTCGGTACCGGCGGCGACGAACGCGGCGTTTACGAGGCCAATCTGCAGATCCGCGTCCGGAACGAGATGGGCGTACTTGCGGAGATCACCAAAGCCCTTGCCGATATGAAAGTATTCGTTTTGAGCGTCTCTTCCTCTTCAAAACCGGGCGCGGACACGGCGATCCTTAACCTTAAGGTCGGGTGCCGCAGCGTCGAACATTTCTACTCGATCGTCTCTAAACTGAAGACTGTCAACGCCGTCGAGTCGGTCGGACGCGGTTACGGGGGATAATCAGATGATCGCTGTGATTCAGAGAGTCAAGAAAACGTGTCTCGCTGCAAACGGTTCTCCGTATTCCGAGATCGGCAACGGGTTTCTCGTTCTTCTCGGCGTGCTTTCGGGCGACGACGGGACAGACGCGAAACTGCTTGCCGACAAGATCGTCAAATTGCGCGTTTTCTCCGATGAAAACGGTAAGATGAACCGCTCTCTTGCCGACGTAGGCGGGGAAGTTATGGTTGTTTCCAACTTTACGCTTGCGGCAAATTATCGGCACGGCAACCGTCCCGATTTCCTCCGTGCCGCACCCCCTGCCGAGGCGGACCGCCTATACGGTTCGTTCGTCAAACTCGTTGAAGGTGCCGGGGTACCTACGAAGACCGGAGTTTTCGGCGCGGATATGCAGATTCAAACGACGGCCGACGGACCTGTTACGATCGTGATGGATTCCGCCGTGCTGAGAAAGGAACCGAAATCATGATCCTTCGCTTGCAGGACGGGATCAATCCTTATTACGTCCAAACACTCGGAATGGTCTTTTTTCCCGGGGCGAAATTCGGGGAAAACGAACCGGAAACACCCGATAATCCGATTCTTTCGGTCACCTGCTCACGCGAAAGCGACGGCACCGCGACGGCACACGCGGAACTGACCTACCGTAACCGGACTGTCAGCGCTGACGAGCGCGTAATCCCCGACGATAACTTTCCGGTTGACCGCGTTGACAAGATCGCTGTCGGACGAGCCGTATTCGGCGCGGGGAAACAGTATTTCGGGCATATTCCCCCTTGGGGGATCCTGACCGGCGTTCGTCCTTCAAAGGTCGCCTCGGAACTTCTCAACACCGGTCACGGCGTGCTCCGTTCCCGGCAGATTCTTCGAGACGAATACTTCCTGAACCCGCAGAAGGCGGCGCTCGCCGTCAGCGTAGCGGGAACCGAAATGCGGCTGTGCAAGAAACTGGACCGGAATTTGTGCAGCGTCTATATTTCGATCCCGTTCTGTCCGTCGCGTTGCGCCTACTGTTCGTTCGTTTCCTATACTTCGCCGCGCCTGCTCTCCCTGATCCCGGATTATCTGCAGATGCTCGCGAAAGACCTTGCCTCCATGTTCGATACCATCCGGCAACTCGGGAAACGCGTTGCCACCGTCTATATCGGCGGCGGTACGCCGACGACGCTTTCCCCTTCTCAACTGCGTTTTTTGCTTGGGGAGATTACGAAACAGGTAGATCCGGCAACCTTGATGGAATTCACGTTGGAAGCCGGGCGTCCGGATACGATCACGAAGGAGAAACTCAGGATCGCAAAGGAGTACGGCGTCACGAGAATCAGCGTCAATCCCCAGACGCTCTCGGAAGAGATCCTTGAATCGATCGGAAGAAAACACACCGTCGCCGACTTCTTCCATGCGTTCGATCTTGCGAAAGCGTCGGGGATCCGCGACGTCAACGTTGACCTGATCGCGGGGCTTCCGGGCGACAACTTCGGCAATTTTTCGGCTGCGATCGACCGTGTGATCGAACTCGCGCCGACAAACCTTACGGTACATACTTTCTGCGTCAAACGTGCCGCGGATATCCTTCGTGAAAACAGCGGGGTGTATTCGCTCTCGGGCGGGGACGCGGTAAAGTGCGTATCCTACTCGCAACTGAAAACAAAATTCGCGGGCTATAAACCTTACTATATGTACCGACAAAAGAATACCGTCGGAAATCTCGAGAACGTCGGATACGCCATGGAAGGGCACGAGGGAATGTACAATATTTTTATGATGGAGGAACTGCACTCGATCTTCGCGATCGGTGCGGGCGCCGTCACGAAATTGGTCGATTACCGTCTCCCGAAGGAAGGACGCTCGCGTATCGTTCGTCTCTTTACCCCGAAGTACCCTTACGAATACCTGCGTGACGCCGACCGGATCCGTGAAGGAGCGGAGGACGGGAGCGAACCCTCTCAGAGAGAGAAGATTTTCCGTTTCTTTTCGCCCGATCCGGAACGCAATCCGTCATGAATTCAATCGTCTCCGCATAGAATACGAATATGAAAAACATTACGACCGTCTTTCAGGACGAAAGAGAAAAAATCGAACTCGTCAAGAGTGAGGACCGTGCGTTCGTTGCGCGTATTGAGAAAGCAGTTAACGAACTCGCGTTCAATCTTGACGTTCGCGTGGTCACGGTCGCCGGTCCGACCTGTTCCGGCAAGACCACGACCGCCGAAATGCTCGACGCCGCGCTCGAGAAGAGCGGAAGGCGCGTTCACACGATCTCTCTCGACGATTTCTTTCTGAGCCGCAGAGAACTTCTTCTGCGTGCGGAGCAGAACGGATCAAAGATAGATTTCGATTCTCCCGATACGCTTGATATGGACGCCCTTTCACGGGCAATTGAGGCGGCTTTTTCCGGGGACAGGATCGTCGTCCCCCACTTTGACTTCCAAGCCGGAGAACGCCTCGGGACAGTCGATTACGGACGTCCGCGCCCGGAGGACGTTTATCTTTTCGAGGGAATTCAAGCGGTCTACCCTTCGGTCACGAAACTGTTCGGAAGGCATTCGTCGCGTACCGTTTTTCTGGACGTAGGGGAAGAGGCATTCTACGGTAATACGACTTTTTCTTCCAACGAGATTCGTTTTCTGCGCCGTCTCGTCCGGGACAGCCGTTTCCGCAACGCGGAGCCCGAATTTACGTTCCGTCTCTGGGAAACGGTAAGGGCAAACGAAGAAAAGAACATCTTTCCGTACTCCGACGCCTGCGACGTTAAGATCAAGACCTACCACGCGTACGAGATCAATATGCTGCGGGACGAAGCGGTAGCACACCTCTCGACCATCGCGCCCGGCTCCCGGTGGTACGATACCGCGCGCGATCTGATCGACCGACTGACGCCGATCCCGCCGATCCCGTCCGCGTATCTTTCCGAACGGTCGCTGTTCCACGAGTTCTTCGGTTAAAAATCAAACGCACCGCATATAATGGATTTACAACAAATCCGGAAAGGCGGTGCGTTCGTTTTGTCAAAAAAAGACGCCACTCGTTCGCTTGTCGGCGGCGTTATGGTGCTCGGGATCGGGAACCTGCTGGTCAAGATCATCGGTCTGGTCTTCAAGATCCCGCTCTCCAGGCTGCTCGGGGACGAGGGCATGGGTTATTTCAATACCGGCTATACCGTCTATTCCTGGCTGTTTATCCTCGGCTGCACCGGACTTCCCGTCGCGGTCTCAATGCTTGTCTCCGAGGCGACCGAGCAAAAACAAGACGAGCCGGGGAGCGCCCGCCGGATCCTCTCGTCCGCGCTCCTCGTCCTGTTTGCGATCGGATTTGCGGGTTTTGCGTTCCTTTTCGTCTTCGCCGGGCACGTTGCAGGGTGGATCGGAAATCCCGGAAGCGCCGCCGCGATCCGGGCGATCGCTCCCTCCGTTCTGTTCTGCTCGCTCTCCGGCGGTATCCGCGGGTACTTTCAGGGAAAGAAACGGATGACGCCGACCGCCTTCAGTCAGTTCGTCGAGGCAGCCCTGAAACTGATCCTCGGGATATTCTTTGCACGCCGTGCGCTGTTTGCGGGCGCGGCGCTTCCCGACGTTGCCGCGGCGGCGATCCGCGGCGTTACGGTCGGAACGTTCGTATCGACGGTCCTGCTCCTTGCGGAACTGCTTTTCGAATTCCGAAAAGAACACCATAAATACAAAGGAAGAAAACCGGCGAAAAGGAACGGGGAACGGGGAAGACTGTTCCGCATAGCAGCCCCCGTCACGATGAGCGCCACGGTGACGAGCCTTGCTGGTATGATCGACCTTGCCTTTATGATGCGGCGATTGGTCGCGTCGGGACTTTCTCTTTCTGACGCGACCGCGGTTTTCGGGAATTATACCACCCTTGCCGTTCCGTTCTTCAATCTTCCCGGTATCCTGATCTCACCGATCGCGACCGGGATCGTACCGTACGTTTCCGGGGATATTGCGCGTGGGGACTTGCTCGCGGCAAACGGGCGTTGCCGGGCGACGATCCGCTCCGCCGTCGTTCTCTCGCTTCCTGCCGCGCTCGGGTTAGGTCTGTTCGGCCGTCGGATCCTGTCTCTCTTCTTTCTCCCCGCATCCGCGGTTCTTGCAGCGCCGACGCTTGCCGTGTTGTCTCCCGGGATCGTATTCCTTGCTCTGGTCACCGTCAGCGGGGCGATCCTGCAGGCGCGGGGAAAAGCGGGGATCACGGTCCTCTCGATGCTTCTCGGCGCTTTTGTCAAAGTTTTCACGGGGTATTACCTGGTCGGTCTTCCGTCGGTCGGCGTGTACGGGGCTGCGATCGGAACCGTTCTCTGCTACGGCGTTGCGGCAGCCGTCAACCTGACTGCGCTGGCAAAAGAGTTCGGGAGCCCGTTTTCCGTCGGAGATCTGACGCGCCCGGTTTTTCCCGCCGTGCTCTCGTTTTCTCTGGCGTATCTTTTGCTGTCCGTCACGCCCGATCGAACGAACGCATTTTCGACCTTGTTCCTGCTTGCGGTCAGCACCGCGCT
>CAMZBE010000072.1 GCA_947304475.1 uncultured Clostridia bacterium | reverse complement strand
AACTGATGCCCTTAAGGAACGCCGAGATCTCGTTCGGGGCAAGTTCGCGGTCCATCGGGACCACGACGCCGCCCTGCGCCATCACGGCAAGGTAGGCGGCAACCCAACGGGGCGAGGTCTCGCCGATCACGGCGACGCGCCCGTGGGACATCCCGATCTTTTCAAGCCCCGCCGAGAAACGCCGTACCATTCCCCCGAACTCGGCGTAGGTCATGGTGGCGGTCTCGGTTGCCGAGACGAAATATTCATAGGCGATCTTGTCGCCGTGCTGTTCAATCGTGCGGCAGAAATCCGGCGCGGTGTGCGCAGGGGTGTAATGGCGCTCGGTTTTCGCCTTACCGGGGATCGGACGCCCGGCGGCAGCCGATCTCTTGTTGGTGAAATTGAGTACTTTGAGAATGTTCATGAAACTCCTCCGGTGGAAAAGCAGTTCTCCCGCTTGCGGGAGAGGGGACGCACCCACTTTCGTATTATATCATAACTCTCGTTCATTGTCAATTGCTTTTCGCGTTTTTCGGTCGGTCCGACGACGGCATAGAGCGACGCGTCCCCGGCATAAACTGATGCGAACGGAAGGGGGGATCGGTATGCTGACGCCCGGCGCGGTTTTCGGGGGGACCGTCCCCTTCCTGCTCTTCGTATCCGGTCTCTTTTTTCTCTTCCGGCTGCGGGGGTTTTACCTTCTGCACCCGCTGAAAACCCTGCGCCGGCTCGGCGGGAAGGGAGAGAGGCGCGACGCGCTCTCCTCGCTTGCCGTGGCGCTCGGCGGAACGCTCGGCGTAGGAAACGTCACCGGCGTCACCTCCGCCCTCTCGGTTGGGGGACCGGGCGCGCTCTTCTGGATGTGGTACTCCGCCGTTCTCTCGATGGGGCTGCATTTTGCAGAGGTGGTGCTGGCGCTCGATACCGCCGCCCCGCCGGGGCTTCCCCGCTATCTGTCCGGGCGGATCACGAAGTTCCTTTTCCCGTTCTCGCTCCTTTTTCTCTCGCTGACGCTCGGCGGGGGACTGCAGAGCGCCGCGGCGGCGGAAGCGGCGAAGGTCGCCCTCTCGGTCCCGCTCCCGGTCACGGGTGCGCTGCTCGCGATTCCGGTCGTCTGGGCAACGGCCGGGGGAGCCCGGCGGATCCGCGCCGTTTCGAGCCGGGTGATCCCCTTCGTCACGCTGCTCTTCGCCCTCTCCTGCATCGGGGTGATCGCCGTTTTCCGCACGCGGCTTCCCGGCGTGATTGGGGCGGTGTTCCGCGACGCCTTCTCGCTGCGCGCCGCGGCGGGGGGCGGGATCTGGGTGCTGCTCTCGCGTGCTTCGGTCGGGTTCCGGCGCGGTCTTCTCTCAAACGAGGGCGGCTGCGGAACGGCGTCGCTGGCGCACGCGGAAACCCGAACGCTCGATCCGCTCCGACAGGGGGTGTTCGGGATCGTCGAGGTGGCGACCGACACCCTGCTGCTCTGCACGCTGACCGGGCTCGCCGTCCTGTGTGCCGGATACGGCGGGGACGGGGTTGCCCCGCTCCTTTCGGCGTTCGGCGACGCGTACGGGAGATTCGCCGGCATCCTGCTCTCCGCGGCGGTCTTTCTCTTCGCCTTCGCGACCGCCGTTACTTACTGCTTTTACGGAAAAACCGCGCTCGAAGCCCTCGGCGGGAGCGCGAACGCCTTCCCTTTCCTGCTCGCCGTTTTTCTGTTCACCGGCGCGTTTATTCCGCGCGGACTCCTCTTCTTCCTTTCCGACCTTTTTCTCGGCGTCCTCGCCGTTCTGAACCTCGCGGCATTGATAAAAGGGGCGGACAGAATATCGCGTCTGTCCGCCCCGCTTACGGGTATGGTCGATCGAAAAGGTTTTACGCCTCGGGCCGTTCGCCGATCTCGTACACCCGGATCATCGAGAGCAACTGACCGCCCCCGACCGTCAGCCGGGCGATCTCGTCGGCACACTCGGTCTCGCTCTTCTGGGGAGTGAGGAAGGCGACCTCGCCCTCGGCGCCCGAGAGGAAGGTCACGTCGCCGAACACCACGCGGACGGCGTTGCGGTCGATCCCCGCAAAGGCGAGATACCGCGGGCAGACGAAACTGCCGAACTCGGTCGGATAATCCTCTCCCGCCGGCTCCCAGACCGGAACGGGCGTCGCGCCGGTGACCGCGGCGATCAGGTCGGCAACCACCGCCGACGCCGTGGCTTTCGCGCCCGCGTCGCGACCGTAAAACATCACGTCGCCGACGTAGTTGCCGGTGACCGAGATCGCGTTATACACCCCGTCGACGTGCGCGAGCGGGGAGTCGCCCGGTACGAAGAAGGGAGAGACCAGAACGAAGCACTCGCCCCCGCGGCTGATCGCCCTGCCGAGCAGTTTGACGGCAGCGCCGACCGACGCGGCGGCGGCAACGTCGCTCTGCCGGATCGCGGTGATGCCCTCGGTATGGATGCAGGAAGGCGGGATCAGTTTTCCGAACGCGGTCGCCGCCAGAATCGAGATCTTGCGGCAGGCGTCGGCCCCCTCGACGTCGGCGGAGGGATCGCGCTCGGCGTACCCCTTCTCCTGCGCCTCGGCAAGCGCGGTCTCAAAGCCCACGCCGCCTTCCTTCATACGGGTAAGGATATAGTTGGTCGTTCCGTTCAGAATGCCCGAAATCTCGGTAATCTCGTTGCCCGACAGATCGCGGGAGAGCGGACCGATGACCGGGATCCCGCCGCCGGTCGACGCCTCGAACAGGTAGCGGCAGCCGTTGGCTTTCGCCAGGGCGAGCAATTCCGATCCGTATTCGGACACGAGTTGTTTGTTGGAGGTGACGACGCTCTTGCCCGCCTTGAGCAGCGCGACGGTAAACTCGTAGGCGGGGTGAAGCCCCCCGATGGTCTCGGCGACGACCGACACCTCGGGATCGCCCGCGATCACCGCGATATCGTGCACGATCAGGTCGCGATAGGGGCTGTCCGGCATCTCCCGGATATCCAATACGTATTTCAGGTCGAGACACTCCCCGCAGGACGCGCGGAGTTTCTCTCTGTTTTCGGTAAGCAGGTCTGCGGTCCCGCCGCCCACGACGCCGAGCCCCATGATCGCAATCTTCGCCATCGGTCACACCCTCTTCGTTATCCGGGATCGTCCCGGGAAGTTTTCCGCACAGTAGTATACCATATCCGAAGCGGAAAATCAACCGCTATTTTTGCTTTTCCCTCAAACCGGACGAGCCGGGGCGGATCCCGCCGCACGATGCGGGGGGCGCCCCGGCTTTTTCGTTTGCTCTCCGTCAGCCCTCGAACGCCGCGTCGTCGGTAAGACTTGCGGCAACGCTCTCCTCGGAGATGTAGTCGAGCGGATCGACCGACACGCCGGAAAGCGTCATTTCAAGGTGCAGATGGGGTTCGTCGCAACATTCGACGAGAGCGGTGTCCCCGACGTGACCGATCACCTGTCCCGCACTCACCGGGGCGCCGACCGAAAGCCCGTCGATCTCCTCCGCCACCAGGTTGCGGTAAACGGTGGTCAGGTTCCCCGCGTGGAGCACGGATACGCTGTGACCGAGAAGGGGGTGGTCGGAAATTTCCGTGACGATGCCGCTTGCCATCGCCTTCACGTCGCTGCCCGCTTCCGAGAGAATATCGGTGCCGTTGTGGACGCGGTATTCGTCAAGCGTCACCGAGTAGACCGGAACGGTCAGATCGTGGGCGCGATAGACGCGTCCCGAGAGCGGCGCAGAGAGCGTCGGGACCGTATCGGGTTCGACGGCGGCGTCCTTGTTCCCTTCGGTCGCGGGCTCGCTCTGCTTGCCCGTCGTCACGGCGGGAGCGTCGGTTCCGACGACCGGTTTTTCCCGTCTGCCCGACGTGACCGAGGCGGCAATCCCCGCGATCGCGGCGCCGAAGCAGAGGATCAGGGCGATCACCAGATACAGGATCCGGTTGGCTTTCGCGCGTTCCTCTCTTCGGACTTCGTTTGCTTGCTTTTTGTTTTCCATCCTGCTGTTTCCTTTCCAGATCGTTGATGCATTCCATATTCTTGACAGGACGGCGGGTTTTATGCGGAAAAAGCGAAGTTTTTTTGACGGAGCGACGGACGTCCCGCCCTTGACAGAACAGGTGAATAAATGTATAATAGTAAAGGTATATACTCGAATCGGACATTAAAGGGGGATACCGCATTGTTACAGGAATTCGGTTTGCGCGGACGGGATCTGTTCGCGGGTGAACCCGACGCCGAGGTAAGGCGTCAGAAGAATACGAGACGGTCGATCGCGCTGGTGCAGGGCGACCTTCTCACCAACGAGCGGTCGGAGACCGCCGGTCTTTCGGCGCGCGTCTACCGCGGCGGCGTCGCGGGCTTCGCGTCGATCGCGGATACTTCGGAAGAGAGTGTCAAACGGGTGCTCGACGAAGCGAAAAAGAACGCCGCCTTCCTCGACGGGCAGGTCGCGCTCGGGAAACCGGCGCTGCCGAAAGCCCCCTGCGGCGCGTTCCGTATAACGCGCGAGCCGGGCGATCCCGAACAGAAGGCGTACGTCGAATTTGCGCGTGCGGTGGACGGGTACGTCGTCGCCAACTGCCCGAAACTGGTCAGCCGGCAGTTGGTGTTCCGCGCCGACTGCATGGAAAGGTCCTGACCGTCTCGGGCGGGACCGACGCGCACACCTATCTTCCCCGCTGCTACCTCTACCTGATCTTCACCGCCGAGACGCCCGAAGGCGTGCCGGTCGAACTGGTCGCCGTGGTCGGGGGATACGGGAGTTTCGACGCCCTGTTCCGCGATCCCGCAGCCGTCTTTCCGGAAGTGGATCTTCTGTACGGAAAACTGCTCGCGAAGGCGGAGGGCGTCCGCCCCGCGCCGGGCCTCAAGACCTGCATCCTCGGGGGCGAGTTGACCGGTATGCTGGCGCACGAGGCGGTCGGACACACGGTTGAGGCCGATCTGGTACTCGGCGGTTCGGTCGCCGGACCGATGCTCGGAAAAACCGTGGCTTCCCCGCTGGTTTCGCTTACCGACTACGCCCACGCCGCCTTCGGAAAAGCCGCGCCGCTTCCGGTCTACGTGGACGACGAGGGAACGCCCGCCGTCGACGCCGAGATCATTCGCGACGGGATCCTCGTCGGCGATCTCAACAACCGCGACACCGCCCGGCGCTTCGGTATGAAGCCGCAGGGCAACGCCCGCGCCTACGCTTTCTCGGACGAGCCGCTGATCCGGATGCGGAACACCGCGATCCTGCCGGGGAAATCGCGGCTCTCGGATATGATCGCGTCGGTCGAGGACGGCTATTACCTGACCGACACCCGCAACGGACAGGCAGATACGACGGGTGAATTCATGTTCGGGATCTCGATGGGTTACGAAATCAAGAACGGGAAACTCGGACGCGCCCTGCTCGACACGACCATTTCGGGCGTGGCGTTCGAGATGCTGAAGACCGTCGATATGGTGTCCGACACCGTAACCTGGTGCAGTTCCGGCTTCTGCGGCAAAAAGCAGCCCATGCCGGTCGGGCTCGGCGGTCCCGAACTCCGTTGCAAACTGCTGATGGGCGGACGCTGACGAAAGGGGGACGAAAACATGACCGATCTGAAACGACTGGCGGCGGAATGCCTTGCCAAACTGAAAGACGCGGGCGCCGACACGGCGCAGGCGCGACTCTCGCTCTCCGAAAAGCGCGAATTCAATATCGACGGGGGCGAATTCTCGCTCTTCCGTACGACCTTCAACCGCACGATGACCTTGACCGCTTTCCGCGAAACGCGGACCGGCAGCGTCACGCTCAACAGTTTCGAGCCCGCCGATATCGAGCGGGCGGTTTCCGACTGCATGGCGGGCGTCGAAAGCGATAAGCCCGATCCCGCGCGCGGGATCGCGGAAAACCAGGGCGAACGCGAACTGACCTACGGCGCGCCCGAACCCGACGCCGAAAAGTTCTTCGCAGCGACGAAAACGCTGAAAGAGGATATCGAAACGCGCTATCCGACGATCATGATGGAACAGATGATCAACTCCCACGACAAGACCGAGACGGTCTACGCCGACACGAACGGAAACCTCTTCCGTCTGGTCTACGGCAGTTACGGCGTCGGTCTGATGTTCTCGGCGCATCGCGGCGACAAATCGTCGTCGTTCATGGGATGCGGCTACGCGACGACCGACCTCGACACGCCACTGATCGAACAGGGCGACGTCGCGCGGGTGCTCTCCGACACCGAAAAGCAGATCGACACCGTGCCGGTCGAGGGCAGTTTCGTCGGTACGGTGGTTCTCGCGCCCGACTGTCTCTGTGAACTTCTCGGCTGTGCGATCGGAAGTTTTGCGACCGGTACCGCCCTGATCGACGGGACGAGCGTCTGGCGCGACAAACTCGGCAAAGCGGTCGCCTCGCCCGACTTCACCCTCTCGCTCGCGCCGCACGATCCCGCCGTCGTCCTGCCCCAACAGTTGACGAGCGACGGATATCTGACCGAGGATTTTGACCTGATCCGGGACGGCGTTCTCGAGAGTTTCGTCGCCGGAATCTACGTCTCGAACAAGGCGGGGGTTCCCCGCTCGAAGAACACCGCGACCGGTTGGCTCGTGATGCCCGCGGGTGAAAAGACGCTCGACGAGTTGATCGCGGGGATCGACGACGGGCTTCTCGTCTACCGCTTCTCGGGCGGGCAGCCGGCGGGCAACGGCGATTTCTCGGGCGTGGCGAAGAACAGTTTCCGGATCAAGGACGGCAAGATCGCAGACGCGGTTTCCGAGACCATGATCTCGGGCAACCTTGCCGAGATGCTCTTCCACTTTGCCGGCGCGTCGAGTGAACGGGTAAAGGACGGGTACAACGTGCTTCCCTTCGCCGCCTTCTCCGGGATCACGGTCTCGGGCAAATAATATAGAAAAGGAAAACGCGAAATGCTCCAGTTTCACATCTATCCCGGCGGGAAGCGCCGGATCGTCACCTTCAGTTACGACGACGGGAGCGGCAACGATCCGCGCCTGATCGAACTGTTCAACAAATACGGCGTGAAGGCGACCTTTCACCTGAACACCCGCGTCTTTGAAAAGATGACCGACGAGGGCGAAAAGAGGGCGTTCGTCGACCGCTATATCGGGCACGA
>CAMZBE010000071.1 GCA_947304475.1 uncultured Clostridia bacterium | reverse complement strand
CTCTTCGGGTCTGACCATCGTTCTGCTCGCCCTTGCCATGAGCGGGATCCAGGCGATCAACCATATCCTGACGACGCGGGTGCCGCACCGATTCGCGTCCGCGGGGATCGTTTCGACGGTTGCGGGACTGCTGAACTCGGCGACCTACGTCGGCGTCGCGATCTCGGGTTACGGCGTCGCGGTCTACAGCGAGGCGTACGGTTGGCACGCCACCGTGATCGCGTGGCTCGTTATCGCCGCCGTCGGTACGCTCGCGCTGACGTTCTGCCTGGCGCGCTGGAAACGATTTATTTCCGATCCGAACGCAAAATAAAAACGTTGATCGCGCCGAACCCGGCGCGATCAACTCATAACGACAGCCGCCCGAAAACGGGCGGCTGTTTCATCACTGCTCCGAGGGAGCATCATAACGGTTGACGGCGATAGACGGCAAACCCATAACTCGTCTTATTCTGCGGGGGCGGGTTCCTCGGTTTTCTCTTTCTTATCGTCGGTCTCGACCGGGACGCGATCCGAGAAGAAGGAGAACAGGAAGAGCAGCGCGAGCGAGAGCAGGACGCCGCCGACGATATCGGTCAGCCAATGCACCCCGGAGAAAAGCCGCGCGACCGAAACGAACGCCGCAAGCAGCCAGAAGGGAAGCGAGAAGAGCACGGGCGATACGCGCAGGGCGAAGCGACGGCAGAGGATCCGCGCCGCCGAAACGAAGACCGTGATCGAGAGCATGGTGTGCGAAGAAGGGAAGGACGCCTCGGGCGTCGTGCCGTCGAGCAGCAGCGGACGGTAGTTGATCACGACGATCTCGAACAGAAGATAGAAGAGGATCACCGCGGCGTAAAGGCAGGCGAGCGCCACGAAGTCAAATCCCATCTTGCGAAGGCTGAAACGAGAGGTGAAGAAACGTACCGCCGCCCAGATCGCAAAGCCGGCGGCAAGCGCGATCGCCAGGTAGCCGAAGTATTCGGTCACGTCGTACCAGCGGAGATGAACCCCGATCGCGTCCCGTGCGGCGAAGTTCAAGGACGAAAGACCGATCTCTTTTCCGGTCTCCGCGTCGGTCGCGACGTCGACCGCCTTGAGCAACACGATCAGAACAAGGAACAGAACGAGGAGCAACGCCCCGACGAGCAGTTTCCAATTTTTTTTGTAAAAGCACTCTTTTTTGTTTTCCGACATTTTGTACTCCTTTTCCCGACTTTGCGTCAGTCGGGTGCACGTATTATTATACACGATCGCAAAGGAAAAGTCAAATGGGAAGGGGTACGCGCCCGCTTTCTTGCGGGGCACGACCGCATCCCCCGCGCGGGCGTGGTAAGGAAAGCGGGGCAAAGAACTTCCATAGGGGGTTATGGAAGAGCAAAACGGCGCCCCCTTTCAGACTGACGCCGTTTTGCGGTTCTATAGTCGGTACCGTGACGGTTTTCTTCGCAAGGTGCGGGGCGTCGAAGACGCCGCCCCCTACAACGGGAGATGCAGGCGCAACCGATAAAGATTTGCTTTTTATCCCGCGCCAGCGGTAGGGGACGGCGTCCTCGACGTCCCGAAAAAAGGAAAAGCGAACCGGTGCAGTCGCGTTTACGGACCGGCGGTGCGAAGCATGAGTACCGCCAACTTCATTCCTAATGAAGTTCTTTGCCGCTCTTTCTTACAAGAAAGAGCGCGTATCTCCCCCTCGTCCTCTTTACATTTCGCAGTTTTGTGCTATAATCAAACCGAGAGGGGGTGTGCGCTGTGCATTTCGGGTTTTCCTATATCGGTCTGCTCTGGCTTCTGATGCTCTACGTTCCGAACCTTCTTTGGACGAAGCGGCAGCCGGAGAACTACGCCCGGTACGCAAAAAACGAGAACCGGGTTCTGCTCGCCCTCGAGCGGATCGGGGAAGTGCTCGTGACCGCGGTTGCTCTGATCTTTTCCGACTTCAATCCGCGTTTTCCCCTGTCGCCCTGGTCGCTCTGGCTTCTCGCGTCGCTTCTTGCGATGCTTCTCTACGAGGTTTTCTGGATTCGCTACTTCCGGAGCCGGCGTACCATGCTTGATTTCTACCGTCCCCTTTTCGGGATCCCGGTCGCCGGTGCGACGCTTCCGGTGTTCGCGTTCCTTCTGCTCGCGGTCTGGGGCGGAAATATCGTCCTGCTCGTCTCCGCACTGATACTCGGCGTCGGGCATATCGGGATCCACCTCGCCCACAGAAAAGAGGCGCTCGAAGAGAAGGGGGAAGCGCGGGAATAAAACCGAACGTAAAGAAATACGGGCGCGCCGTTCGGCGCGCCCGTATCGTTTCGTTATGTAAAAGTTATCCGTAGGTTTTGATGATCTCCTCCGCGATCTGCTTACGGGGGACGCAGCGGTCCATCGCCTGCTTTTCGACGTAGCGGTGGGCGGCGGGCTCGGTCATTTTCAGTTCGCTGATCAGCAGCCATTTCGCACGGTTGACCAGACGAATCTCGTTCATTTTTTCCTCGATTGAGAGGGTTTTGGTGCGGTTCTTGCGCAGCCCCTCGCGCGCGCTGATCAGCCAGTCGAGCGCGATCGAAAAGACCGGGCGCGAGATGGGCTTCTGCAACAGAAACACGCCGTGCTCGGCGAGTTTTTCAAAGGCGAGGTCGTACTGTTCGGTCCTGGCGAGGAACAAGACCACCGTGTCGCAGGACGCGACGGTGTCGATCGAGAACCGGATCCCGACGTCGTCTCCGACGGGGGAGTTCACCACGACGAAATCGAAGGCGCGCTCAATCAGCGCCCGCTTCGCGACGCTGATGCCCGGGACCGTCTGTACCGGCGTAAAGGTAGGGACGGAGAAGTATTCCGTGAGCGCGGCATTGAACTTTTCGGACGACGAGACGACGAGAACGCTGTACGACTGTTCTTTGAGGTCCATGCTCCGTCCCTCCTTTCGCGTTTATTCGGGATTGATCGTCAGTCTTTGCAGTAGGCGTTCAGGATCTCGGCGGGGAGCATGGTCTTCAGCCATTCGTCGCTCTTCGCCGCGGCTTTCGCCTTTTCAAGCGTATCGGGCAGGCGTGAGAGGGCGTCGGTCGTCGCCGGATCCGCCCGGAAGAGGTTGAGGTCGACCGGAGCGGGAAGCGACAGCCCCTTCTCCGCGCCGTAAAGTCCCGCCCGGATCATCAGCGTAAGAGCGATATACGGATTTGCCGCCGGATCGGGAGAGCGGAGTTCGGCGCGTCGGTACTCTTTCTGCGCCGCGGGGATCCGCACGAGTTGCGAGCGGTTCTCGCGCGACCACGACACGAAGCGCGGTGCCTTCCTCTGCCCGAGCCGTTCGTAAGACGCCTCGACGGGGTTGAAAAACACGGTCATCGGTACGATTTTGTCAAGCACCCCCGCGATCATGCTCTCCTGTTTCTTCTCGTCGTCGGGTTTGACCGACCAGTTGACGTGGAAGCCGTTGCCCGGCTCGTCCGGGAGCGGTTTCGGGGAGAAATCGGCGTGCAGTCCGTTGCGGCGCGCGACCGTCCGCACCACCGTCTGGAAGGTCATGACGTTGTCGGCGGCGGCGAGCGCCTCGGTGTAGCGGAAGTCGATTTCGTTCTGCCCCGGTCCCTCTTCGTGATGCGAACTTTCGGGGCGAATCCCCATCTGCTCGAGCGTCAGGCAGATCTCGCGGCGGACGTTCTCACCCTTGTCTTCGGGGGCGATATCCATATAGCCCGCCCGGTCGTAGGGGATCTTCGTCGGATCGTTCTTCTCGTCGAGTTCAAAGAGGTAGAACTCCTGCTCCGCCCCGAACGAGAAGGTGTAACCCGCCGCGCGCGCGTCTGCCACCGCCTGCTTGAGCAGCCCGCGGGTGTCGCAGGCAAACGGCGTCCCGTCGGGGTAGGTGACGGCGCAGAACATACGCACGACCTTCCCGTGCTCGGGCCGCCAGGGCAGCCAGGTCAGGGTTTCGGGATCGGGGTGCAGGAAGAGGTCGGAATGCGCCTCGTCCCCGAAGCCGGCGATCGCCGACGCGTCGAACGCGATCCCGTGTTCAAAGGCGCGCGGCAGTTCCTCCGGCATGATCGAGATATTCTTCTGCTTCCCGAACACGTCGCAGAAGGCGAGGCGGATAAACTTGACGTCCTCCTCGGCGACGTATTGCATGACCTCTTCTTTTGAGTAGTTCATGTTGACCTCCCTGTACGTTCAGTTCGGAACGTAAAGTCGTTTGTACGGATTTTTACCGTCGGGTGTGACGACGGTGAAGGGGGAATTCATCAGTTCTTTTTCGTCTGCGCCGAAGAGGGCACAGTACTCCGAAACATAGGCGCGGATCTCGCATAGATCTTCTTCGGTTGCCGGTCGCGCCGTCACCTGATCGGGGAAAGCGATCCCGGAGCAGTCCGAGCGCAAGATCATCTTTCCCCCGTGCATACCGGTACAGGGGAAATTGCCTACGATCCGCCGCTTCCGGTCGGAAAGCCCGAGCACGACGATTACGCCGCCCGCCTGGTACTCCCCGAGAAAACTGCCGGCGCAGCCGCCGATCACGAGGACGGGGATCTTCTCTTCGTACGCCTTCATATGGATCCCGGCGCGGTATCCCGCGTCGCCCTTGACGAAGATGCGTCCGCCCCGCATGGCGTAGCCGGCGGCGTCGCCGACGTTGCCCGAGATTACGATCTCCCCGGCGTTCATGGTGTCGCCGACCGCGTCCTGCGCGTTGCCGTCGACGGTGATGGTTCCGCCGTTCAGATAGGCGCCCAGCGCGTTGCCCGGCACGCCCTTGATTTCAACCGAGACGTCCGACATTCCGGCGCAGACGAACCGCTGACCGAGACAGCCGGTGAGGGTGACCTTGCCTTTCTTTTCCCGGATCGCCTCGTTGATGGCACGAAATCCGAGTTCACTCACGTCTAATAACATATTATACCACACCCCCGAACTTTTTTCTACGGTTTTCGCGCGAAAAGATTAAATTGGAAGCATATTTTTTCGTCAGGTCGAAATCGACCGTCGAAAGCGGCGTTTTTTCGCGCACCAGAGAGGTATAGATCCCGGCGCGTTCGGTATCCCCGATCAGGATATAGCCGCGGAGCAGACCGTCCTTTACGAAGAAGCGTTTGATCCCGCCTTCGCTCTTCTCTTCGGTCATTTCGCCGTCGTAGGCGCCGGCGGTCATGACGTGCAGACCGAAGAAGCCGATCGAGTTCATCGGGATCGCGTTCGACAGCAAGTCGTCGCCCCCTGCCATATTGCTCCCGGCGGTATGCCCCTGCAGGTAGGCGTTCGGCAGGATCGCGAGCACGCGGTTCTGTCCGATCGAGGCGTCAAACCCCTCGGCGCAGTCGCCCGCCGCGTAGACCGAGGGAAGATCGGTCGCGCACGCCTTATCGACCACGATCCCGCGGTTGACGGTCCCGCCCGCCTCTTTGACCAGATCGACGTTGGCGCGGACGCCGACGGCGAGCACCAGAACGTCGAAGTCCACGCTCTTGCCGCTTTTCATTTCCGCCGTGTTTCCATCGAAACGTACCGCCGTATCGCCGAGCAGGAAGTCGATCCCGTTCTCTTCGAGCCGTTTCTGCACGACGGCGGCACAGTCGTCGTCGAGGATGCTCGACAGCACCCGGTCGGCAAGGTCGCAGACCGTGATACGCCCGACGCGATCCTTGATCCCCTCGGCGCATTTGAGCCCGATCAACCCCGCTCCGACGATCAGAACGCGCGCCGTTTCGGAAAGCGCCCCTTCGAGCGCCAACGCGTCGTCCAGCGTCATGAAGGAGTATTTCTTTTCGACCGTGTCCAACCCCTCGAAGGGCGGGACGAAGGGACGCGAACCCGTCGCGATACAGAGCGCGTCGTAGGGAAGGGGCTTTCCTTCGTCGAGCGTCACGGTCTTCTTTTCCGGATCGAGCGCGACCGCGCGCCGTCCGTAGAGCACCCGGCAGCCGTTCTTTTCGTAGAAGTCTGCGGGGCGGTAGTTCATTTTGGCAAGGTCGGTCTTGCCCATCAGATAGTAGGAGATCAAGGGGCGGCCGTAGACCGGACGGTCCTCCTGCGAGACGACCGTGATCTCCCCCTTCGCGTCGACGGCGCGGATCCCTTCGATACAGCCGACGGCGGCGGCGCCGTTGCCGACGATCACGTAGCGTTTCATTCTCCGTCGCCCCTTTCTTCGTAAACGATCGCTTTGTTCGGGCAGCCCGTCACGCAGGCGGGTTCGCCGCAGGCGTTCTCCAGGCAGAGTTCGCATTTCTGCATGGTTCCGTTCTCCCCCGGGGCGAGCGCGCCGTAGGGGCAGACCAGAACGCAGGTCAGGCACCCGACGCACTTGGTCCGGTCGATCTTCACCACCCCGTCGGTTTTGCTGATCGCCCCGGCGATACAACTCTTGACGCAGAGCGGATCGGAGCAGTGGCGGCAGGAGACGGCGAAGGTGATCTTATCGTCCCCTTCGACGTGGATGCGGGGAAAGATCTTCTTGTCTTTCAGGGCGAACGCCATGTCCTTCAACCCCGAATTGGCGAAGGCGCAGTTGTATTCGCAGAGATGGCAGCCGAGGCACCATTCTTCGTTGACGTAAACTCTTTTCATCGTTATTCACCCGCGTGTGCGATACCGAGGATCGACAGTTCTTTTTCATTCAGCCCGACGCCCCGGAGCATCAGGCGGTTGCCGCGCAGCGCCTCGATCGAGTTGATGCCCATTCCGCCCATCATCTCCATGATCTCGTGGCGCCAGGCGGTCATCAGGTTGACAAGACGTTCGCTCCCGATATCGGGGTTCAGGCGTTTGACCAGGTCGGGACGCTGAGTGGCGATGCCCCAGTTGCATTTGCCGGACTGGCAGGTGCGGCAGAGGTGACACCCGAGCGCGAGCAGGGCGGCGGTGGCGATATAGCAGGCGTCGGCGCCCAGCGCGACCGCCTTCACCACGTCGGCGGCGCTGCGGATCGAGCCCCCGACCACGAGCGAGACGTTGTTGCGGATCCCCTCGTCGCGCAGACGCTGATCCACCGCGGCAAGCGCCAGTTCAATCGGGATCCCGACGTTGTCCCGGATCCTGGTCGGCGCGGCGCCGGTCCCACCGCGGAAACCGTCGATCGCGATGACGTCGGCGCCGCTGCGCGCGATCCCGCTGGCGATGGCGGCGATGTT
>CAMZBE010000070.1 GCA_947304475.1 uncultured Clostridia bacterium | reverse complement strand
GCGCGCTTGCCGACGGCACGGTGAACGGAATGGGCGAGGACGCAGGGCTCGACCTCGACTCGCTGCTCGCGAATTCCTACCTCGGCTTTTTCCAGGAATTCGATCCGATCTATGACGCCGGAGGCAACATCACCGGCTGGCTCGACGGGGAAAATCCCCCCGACCGCGTCAACCGCACGCTCGCGAACAAGAAACTGACGACGCTTCTGGACGGCGGTTTCTCGACCGACAGCCTGATCTCCGGGCTGTATGTCGGCGACCTGATGGGCTATACTCCCGTCGAAGACGGCGAGGGCAACATCGTCGGCTGGAAGGACGGCGACGGCAACGATCTCGACCGCGTGACCGAGGCGCTCGCCAAACAGAAGGTCGAAGATCTGACGAGCGGGGATTTCTCGGTTGACGACGCCCTCGCGGGGCTGTACGTCGGCGACCTGATGAAATATACCCCCGTCAAGGACGGCGAAGGCAATATCATCGGCTGGAAAGACAGCAACGGCGAGGATCTTGACCGCGTTTCCGAGTCGCTTGCCAAGAAGGAGATCACCGAACTGACCGGCGGCAATTTCGAGGTTGCGGACGCGCTCGACGGACTGTACGTCGGCGACCTGCTGAAATACACCCCGGTCAAGGACGATCCCGTCGACACCGAGAAGGTCACCGGCTGGCTCGACAAGGACAACAAACCCGTCACGGGGCTTGACCGTGCGACGGCGAACATCGACCTCAAGCGTCTGATCGACGACGACACCTACAAGGTGGCGGATGCCTTCGACGAGGTGTATCTCGGCGAAGCGATGGGCTATTTCCACGGCGCCGATCCGCTTCCGAAGGTCGATCCGCTCGACGAGAACGAGGCGATCCGTTACCAGTGGTACAAGACCAAGGACGCCGTGAGCGGCGACCTGTCCAACCCGACGGCGGGCATCGAACAGAAACTCTCGAATTACTTCCTCGGCGACCTGATCGACGGGAAGATTACGTCCGACGAACTGACCAAGGGGATGCCGCTCCACGAACTGCTGAACCTGCACGCCGTCGACACCCCGCTCTACGACAACGCGGGCGATCCGCTGCTCTATACGACGGGCGACCACGTCGGCGAACAGGCGACGGTCAAGATCTGGTACGACAAGAACAACGTCAAGCAGTCCGATACCATCTCCTCTCTCGCCTACTGCACGATCGACGGCATCTCGTCGCAGGTCAACGCCGTCAAGGTCGGCGGCGTGACCGGTCTCACCCTCTTTGAAGGAAACTGGTACAAAGCCGAGTTCCGCAACTTCGGCGTCGACGACGACCGGTACTGCCTGTCGGCGGCGTCGGGCGTGCTGCCGGCGCTTGCTGATCTTTCGATCGGCGATCTGAGCAACAACGATACCGTCACCGCCCGCATCAAGACCGTCAAGGTCGGCGACGCGATGGGGTATTTCTACTACGACGGCGTCTGGTACACAGACAGCGCCCACACGAATCCCGTGACCGGGATGATGAAGGCGCTCGCGCCCAAGACGGTCGGCAGCATGGAGACCATCGGCGACGATACGCCGATCGGCGAACTGCTCGGCTATACGAAGGTCGGCGGCGTCTGGTACGAGACCTACGTCGGCGTCTCGGATCCCGGCAACGTCAAGGCGTCGGGCATCATGACGGCGATCGCGGACTTCCACATCAACGGGCTGGGCGACAACGTCAAGACCATCCGGATCGGCTCGATCCTCGAACTCTACCGCTACGACACCGACGATCCGCTCGATCCCAACTACGGCACCTGGTATAAGGACGAAGCGCGGACGGTTCCCGCCGACGGCATCATGGCGAAATTCGCCGAGTTGACGGTCGACGATATGAAGGACTCGGCGAAGGTGACCGAGAAGACCAAGACCATTCTGATCGGCGAGGCGATGGGGTATTACCTCGAGGCAGGCGTCTGGTACTCCGACGCGGAACACACGCACCCCGTGACCGGGATGATGAAGGCGCTTGCGCCCAAGACGGTGGGCGAGATGGAAACGGTCTCGTCCACCATTCCGGTCGGCGAACTGCTCGGCTACGAGAAGCACGACGGCATCTGGTACTCCACCTACGTCGGCCCCGGCGATCCCGGCAACGTGGAGGTCTCGGGCGTCATCGGCGCGATCAGCGATTCCTACGTCGATACGCTTTCCAACGACGTCGAGGATATGAAACTCGGCAGGGTGCTTTCGCTCTACCAGTACAACAACGAACTCGATCCGCTTGATCCCAAGAACGGCAAGTGGTATAAGGACCGGCTCTATACCCAAGAGGCGACCGGCGTGATGGTCAGTTTCGCCGATCTGCGGATCCGCGATCTCTCGGACGAGACGGCGGTATCGAACAAGTCGGTCAACGTCGTGATCGGTTACGCGATGGGCTACACCTACTACGGCGGCGTCTGGTATACCGACAGCGCGCACACGGTCCCGGTCACCGGCGTTATGAAGGCGCTTGCGCCCAAGACGGTCGGCGAACTGAACGATCTTACCCACACCATGAAGGTCGGCGAGATGATGGGTTACGAGAAGGTCGACGGCGTCTGGTACTCCACCTATATCGCTCCCGCCGATCCCGGCAACGTCCGGGCGTCCGGCGTGATCCAGGCGGTCGCGGACAGCACGATCGACAACCTCGAAGACGACCTCAACGATACCCAGGTCGGCAAGATCCTCGGCTATACGTACAACGACCTTGAGAACTGGTGGTACGACGGGCTGACCAAGACCTCGACCATCATCAACACCATTTCGGATACGCAACTGAAGAACATTGGCACGCGGCTCTCGAACCTGACGGTCGCCGATATGTTCTCGGACACCGAGCGGGCGAGCGGGTTCCTGTCGCTTCTGCCCGGGAACGCGCGGCTCGACGAACTGGGGGGCAGCGGTCCGAACTCGATGTCCTCGATCTTCCAAAACACGACGATGGGCGACTACGTCAACAAGGGGCTGATCCACTTCTCGACGTCCACGCAGGCGAAACTGACGCTCATTGATCCCGATTGGCAGACGCGGACGATCCAGCAGTTCATCGACCACCTGATCAACAGCGTTCCGGTCGCACCGTAAAGAAACGAAAAGAGCCGCAGGGATCCTGCCTGCGGCTCTATTTATAAAGAAAGGGGGGCGGTTTGTGAAAATCGGTACTTTTCAGCGCGAAATCCCGCTTTTTCTTGCACCGATGGCGGGATATACAGACCGGGCGGCGCGTCTGATCTGCCGCCGATACAGCGCGGATTTTACCGAGAGCGAAATGGTTTCCGCCCGCGCCCTCGTCTATCAGGACAGAAAGAGCGCGCCGCTCGCGCGCCTTTACCCCGACGAACTCCCGGGCGCGGTGCAACTGTTCGGTTCGGAGCCCGCGATACTGGCGGAAGCGGCAAAGATCGTCGCCGCCGGGACCGCCGGAGGCGTTCCGCCCACCGCGATCGACCTCAACTACGGCTGCCCGGTCAAAAAGATCGTCTCGAACGGAGAGGGCTCCGCTTTGATGCGCGAGCCGAAGAAGATCGGGGAGATCGTGTCCGCGGTCGTTCGCGCCACTTCGCTTCCCGTGACGGTCAAGATCCGGGCGGGCTGGGACGCAAGCGAGAAGAACGCCGCCGAGTGCGCCCGCGCCGCCGAATCCGCGGGGTGCGCCGCGATCTTTCTCCACGCCCGGACGCGTAGCCAGTTCTATTCGGGCGCGGCGGATCTTTCCGTGATCGCCAAGGTCAAGGGCGCCGTTTCGGTCCCCGTCGTCGGGAACGGCGATATCACCGACGCCGAAAGCGCCGGGAGGATGCTCCGCGAGACCGGGTGCGACGGTCTGATGATCGGGCGCGCCGCCGTCGGTTGTCCTTTCGTCTTCCGCGAGGTGCGCGCCGCGATCGACGGCAAACCGATCCCGCCCGTCACGCCCGCCGAAAGGCTTGACGCCGCGCTTCTCCAACTCGATCTCGCGATCGCAGACAAGGGCGAGAAGGTCGCCGTAATGGAGAGCCGCAAGCAGGCGGCGCAGTACCTGTTTGGTCTCCGCGACGCCGCGTCGTACCGCCGAAAGATCTGCGAAGCGAAAACGCGGGAAGAAGTGGCGGAGATCCTGAAAGACGCCCTGTTGAAAGAACAATAAGAAAGCATACGAAGAACAAAGGAGGTTACCACTATGACGCTTGCCACCATCTGCGATTTTCTGAACGAGGCGGGGACCTACTACCTCGCGACCGTCGAGGGCGATCAACCGCGCGTGCGTCCCTTCGGGACGGTGCTGCTCTACGACGGCAAACTCTGCATCCAGACCGGGAAAAAGAAGGACGTCGCCAAACAGATCGACCGGAACCCGAAGGTCGAACTCTGCGCCTGCAAGGGCGGCGAGTGGCTCCGGATCGCCGGCGAGATGCGCGAACTCGACGACCGCGACGCGCGCGTCGCGATGCTCGATCGCTATCCCGAACTGAAAGCCATGTACGATCCCGACGACGGTAACACCGCGGTCTACTGCTTCACGTCTGGTAAAGCCACCCTCGCCAGTTTCACCGCCCCGCCCGAAACCCTGGCGTTCTGAAAACGCCCCGTACAAACATCCGCCCCCGGCGATCGTCGATCGCCGGGGGTAGCGTTATTTGTTGCGAACGTTCGTTCAGGTCCGGGCAGATGAAAAACAAAAAAAGAACCTTTTTCAAGGTTCTTTTTTTGCAGAAATCAAAGGCAATCGCAGCAGTCGCATTCACACCAACTGCACAAATCACAGTCCAAGTGGCAGCAGCAACCGTCGTCACAGCAATCACAACTGTCGCAGCAATCACAATTGCGGTCTTTTTTGCGTTTCTTTGAGGTATCCTGCTGATCGTACTGGTTCATAGATCCGTTGTCCATAGTTACCTCCCATATGAATTAAATTACCGTTACACAATAATTATAAATCAAGTGTCAGAAAAAGTCAAGTGTTTATCCGCCATTTTCTTCTTCGGGATAAACGGCGTCTTTCACGACGATTTTCGCGACGGCGAGTTTTTTGCCTTCCAGCGACTCGTTTTCGGAAACGATGCGGTCGAACTCCGCTGCGTTCTTTTTGAAAAGAGCGGGGAAGTCCGAGCAACCGTCCTCAAGCGGGCAGGCGCCCGAGCAGTAGTCGAAATATTCGCAACGTTCACGGCACTCCGACCGTTTTTTGATCGCTTCGGAAAGAACCGCCCGGAAACGTTCGCTTTCAAGATAATTTCCTTCGTCCCCGATGCGCCCGACGAGACTGCCCTGTAAATGTTCGGGGCAGAAATGGACCGTACCGTTTCTGGATACGAAAAAGTTTTTTCCGAGACAAGAAGAGAATTTGCACTGAAACACCGTTTCGTAAAATCGGTACAGGTGCATCACGTCCGCGTCCAGGATCTGATCCTCCGCGACGCTTTTACACAGGATATTCGCAAAGGAATTGCAAAACGGAACGTTCGCTCCTTCCGGGGTGCGGTCGATCACTTTGAATTCCTTTTCCGCACGCAGAATTCTCTTTTTCGCGCGGGCGGAAAGCGGTTTGCGCAAAACGACCGTGAGGGAGATCGGGTTGCGGTTCAGATACCAAATTGCCCGGGCGATCCCACGCTCTCCGAAGATCACGTATTCCACGTTGCGCACGCCCTGCTTTTTCGCGATACGGTACGGTTTGGAAGAGAAGCCGCCCCGGTATTCGACGACGAATACCTTCGTTACGTCCCTTTTGACGTTTTGTTCGACGGCGGCAAACGCCTTCCTGAAAAATCGGGAAGATCTGTTTTCAACGTAAAGGTTCATACCCGTACCCCCTTGAAGCAGATCTTCGTCAGCATTTCGGGGATGCCGAAATCCAGTATCCGGGACACGACGCCAACGTTCAGGCACTTTCTTTTCTCTTGCGGCAACAGGTCTGCGCGCAGATCCGCCGCGTGCTTTTTCAGGTCGGCGTAGTGGCGCAATACGTAGTCCCGCTTGCTCTCGAACGCCTTTAACGCGTTGTAGGTGTTGCGCCGGACGTCTTTGTCGATATCGTCCGCGGCGTCCATGAAATAGAGCATCTTCGCCACGTATTTGATGATCGAGATCTTGGCTTCGTCCGTCACTTCAAAGACCTCGCGGGCGATGCGTTCGATCAACGTTCCGAAACAGTTCTCGATCTCTTCGATCGGTCCGTTTTCCTCTTCAACGCGGTTCATCGCCTGATGTCCCTGCTCCACGATCTCCCAAAGCAAAGGGTAGTCTTTTCTGACTTTCTTGAAAGTGTGTCCGTAGACGGAATACGCGACCTTTGCGTAGAACTTGTCTTTGTCGCTGATATTGTCGATCAGTTCTCCTGCCGCCAGCGTAAGGTTCAGCGCCGCGATCTTCTTGGCAAACTCCTCTTTCGATTTGTCTTTTAACGTTTTCGTCGACCGGAAACAGGGAACGTTCGGAACCGAAGCAAGATAGTTGTCTTCCGAAAACAGAACGACGAAAAAGGTTACGTCGTAGGAAACGAACAACCTTGAAAAGAAGCCGTAGTGGCGGTCCAGCGAACGGCACAGAAAACAGTAATTCCGTTTGAAGTAATCCCGGTACCGTTTGGGGGCGTGCCCGTCCATTTTGATATAACCGAACATAGATCTCTCCTTACAGTATCCAAAAGAGGGAAAACGAGAGCAGAAAGACGACGAAACCCGACAGCAGGTTCACCGTGTCGTTGTTGACGTGTTTGATCCCTCTTTCGTATTGCGTTTGCGTTTCGCAGTGCGTTTCTTTTTCCGTGATGCGACCGCACACGACGCAGCGGTATTTTACTTGCAGCAGGGAGCCGAGGACCGTATCGGCAATACAGCCGACGTAAAGGAAACCCGCGATGATGAAGACCGAAAACCACGGAAGGGAGCAGAGCAGTTTGATCGCGACGGCAAATCCGACGGCGCCGATGGCGGAAGCGACGCTGCCGAGCAGCGTAACGCCGCCCGAAACGCCTTTCTGCACGCGCGTCCTTCGGAGAAGATCGTATGGCGTCTTCTTCGACAGGGTGCCGATATCCGAGGCAAGCGAGTCGACGAACCCCGCGCTCATGGAGACGAGAGACAGGACGAGGAAAACGCGGTGTTGCGTGACGGCGAACAGCAGGA
>CAMZBE010000069.1 GCA_947304475.1 uncultured Clostridia bacterium | reverse complement strand
GTATGTGTTGGGATCTTCTACATACTCAATGCCGAAACGGCAGAGCGCGCAGCACCAGTGCGCCTCAGCGTCAGAATCATCCTCACGGACAATGTTTTCATATACGGCTAATGCTTTGTCGAATTCGCCCTGCCGGCGGAAATGATTCCCGGGGCCCTGCCCGTTTCGGCGAAAACCGGGGACGGCTTCGACGCCTTGAAAGAGTACCTGTCGAACGCCCTGACCGACGAGAACCTGTCGCTCGGAAACGACGCGATCGTATCGAGCGCGCGGCAAGCCGCCGCGATCGCCGCCGCCGCGAAGGACCTCTCCGCCTGTCTTGACGCGCTGAACACGGGCGTCCCGGTGGACGCCGCCGCCTCGCTTGCGGAAGCGGCGCTCGCCTCGCTCTCCGAGGTGGACGGCAGGACGGTGACGGGCGAGATCGTGGACGAAATCTTCTCGCATTTCTGCGTAGGAAAATGAAAAGGGACGGCGAACCGTCCCGGGAGAAAATGATGGTCGAGGGAAAACGCTTTCAAAAAAACGATGGCGGCTTCACCTGTCTGCACTGCGGGCGGGCGGTGCCGCCCCTCGGCTATACCTCGCGCAACCACTGCCCCTACTGCCTGTGGTCGCTGCACGTGGACGTTCTGCCCGGCGACCGCGCCAACCCGTGCGGCGGACTGCTCCGCCCGGTAAGGACCGAACCCGACGCGAAAAAGGGATTCGTGATCGTCCACCGCTGCGAAAAGTGCGGCGAGGTCGTCCGCTGCAAAGCGGCCTTGCGGGGCGATACGCCGGACGATAACGACCTGCTGATCCGCTTAACTGCGGGGGAATAAATGCGGGCGCAAAGGCGCCCGCGCGATATGTTGCGCCACGGCGCAACGCGATATTCGATATGCCGCCCGACGAGATCTCGTCGGGCGGCGTGTATATTGACAAAAAGCAAACCGTTCGAACGCCGTCCCGTTTTTGAACCCGCGGCGCGGCGAGCCACGAGCCGTGCCGCAAACTTCATTCACTAATGAAGTTCTTTGCCGCGCTTTCTTACAAGAAAGCGCGAAAACCCCCGTCAAAACACTCTCCGCAACACGTCCTCGGCGCGGGCGTTATCGGGCAGGGCGAAATAGAACACCCACGCGCCGCGGCGAAGGACGACCGGCTCTTCGGCGGCGGAGACGTCGACTTCCGCCCGCATCCGGCGTACGGTCTCGCAGCGCAGAACGCACAGCCCTTCGACCTCCCGTGCGCCCGCCCGGTCGACGCAGCGGAAGAACCCGCACTCGTAAAAGACCGTCCCCGACGCCCCGAGGCAGAGCAAAAACGACGCGATATCTTCCCGATCGTCGCTCCCGTCCTCGCGCGAGAACAAAAGATTGAAATCCCCGTCCGAAAGGTACTCCGCGTCGTTCTGCCCCGCCGTACTGTCGAATACCAGATGCGGCGGCAGGGGATACCGGGCGGAAAACGCCTCGTACAACTCCCGCGGCGTCCTCTCCCCTCTCCCGCACCCCGGCAGCGAAACCAGAACCAGAACCGGAAGCAGAAAGAGCGCGACCGCACGAAAAACCCGCATACCTCCGCCCCCTTCCCACACATCGTATGCCCGCGTGCGCCCCTTCATGCGCGAAGCGCAATTCACGGAGCCGCGCAGCGGCGAGAATTCATGCGTTCGCAGAACGCAATTCACGACGGCGAAGCCGTCAATTCATCAAAAAAAGAATGAATTGCCCTGCGGGCACGAAATGAAAAAACGCCCGCGAGCGGGCGTTTTTTCATTGACCGACCGTGAGATAGACGACCTCGCGGGGCGTGCCGATGCGGGGGACGGGGACGGGGTTGGAGAGCCCGCGGGAAACGGCGAGCCGCCCCTCGTAGATTCCAGCGGTATAGCGCGGAAAAAGTCCCTGTCCTGGCGCGAGCAATCCGTGTCCGCGGATCGCCCATTGACCGCCGTGCGCATGCCCCGAAACCGTCAGATCGATCGGCAGAGCGCGGATATACTTCGGGTAGTATTCGGGGTGATGGGAGATCAGGATCTTATACCCCGGCAGGCGCGAAAAATCGAATAGAAATTCGAGATCCGGCACTCCCCCGGTATAAAACGCGGAGCGAAGCCCGCCGACCGTGATCCCGTTTTCAAGCGTGCGGTAGGTTGAGTCGAGTTCGACGACGCCCGCCGCTTCAAGCGCCGCGTCGACCGTTTCCTCGTGTGAATGGTCGTGATTTCCCCGGCAGTAAAAGGCGGGGACGCCGGCGGGCAGTCCCGCGAGCAAGGTCAGGGCGGCGGAAACGTCAATGGGATTGCGCGGCGGGCTCTCGTAGAGGTCGCCCGCGATCAGGATCAGGTCGGGCGGATCGCTTTTGAGGATCGAAACGGCGTTCTCCGCCGGTCCCCGGTGCAGGTCGGCGAGCAGCGCGACGCGGATCTTTTGGCACGCGGCGTCGATCACGTATTCGTTTTTTTTGATCGGCACGGCACACCCCCCTTTCGTCCTCTCTGTTTCAGTATATCCCATTCCCCGAAAAATGTCAAGAACGGCTTGACAAGCCGGGCGAAAATACGGTACAATAGAGACAGGACAAAGAAACCGTCCGAATACCGGATCACCGGCAAAAGAAAGGAAAACCGTAACATGAAAAAATGGAAATGCACCGTCTGCGGCACGATCGTCGAGGGCGATACCCCGCCCGATAAGTGCCCCGTCTGCAAAGTGCCGGGCGAGAAGTTCGTCGAGGTCGTGGAGGAAGCCGACTGGGCGACCGAGCACGAGGTCGGCGCTCTGAAGGACGTTCCCGCCGATATCGTCGAGGGACTGCGCGCCAACTTCACCGGCGAATGCAGCGAGGTCGGTATGTACCTGGCGATGGCGCGCGTCGCCTTCCGCGAGGGGTATCCCGAGATCGGTCTCTACTGGGAGAAAGCCGCCTTTGAGGAAGCCGAGCACGCCGCGAAGTTCGCCGAACTGCTGGGAGAGGTCGTGACCACGTCGACCAAGAAGAATCTCGAGATGCGCGTCGCCGCCGAAAAGGGCGCGTGCGAGGGCAAATTTGAACTCGCCAAGAAGGCAAAGGCGCTGAACCTCGACGCCATCCACGACACCGTGCACGAGATGGCGAAGGACGAAGCGCGCCACGGCAAGGCGTTCGAGGGGCTCCTCAACCGCTATTTCAAGAAATAATCGCCCCAAACGAAAACATACCAAACGCCGGCTTTCGGATCAACCGAAAGCCGGCGTTTCTCTTTATTTTCGGGACTTTTTCAAACCCGCCCCCCTAAAACGATCCCCGCGCGAAACGCACTTCACTTTGCGCAGCAAATCTTCACGTTGCCCGCAGGGCGACTCATCACCTTTCCCCGTCCGCGGCAACGCTTCGCGTTTCTCTCACCAGTCTCTTCGCTTTCTTGCCGCCTCGAGCGCGCCGAGATCGAGAGCGTTCAAAAATGCGGACAGGGAGTAGACCGAATAGTCGCCGACCTGCTCCGCGGCGTAGAGAGGATACCACGTGTCGTCCTCGCCTCTTCTGAAAATGTAGAGGGGGACGGGGACGAGGATCAGAACCTTCTTGTCGTCCGGCTCGAACGAGGGGCGCAGCGTCGCCGTGCGGTAGGTGACCGTGCCCCGCCCGACGAGAAGCCCCTCTGTCCCGAACAGCCGCGAAAGGTAGAGCGGCGTTTTCTTTGAAAACGAGTTGAGCAGGACACACGCGAAAGTCCCCTCTTCGGTCCGGATCCTGATCTCGGGTTCCCTGCTCGGGAGCAGGATCGAACGGTAAGCCTTCTCGATCGAATACGAATACTCCTTCTCTTCGCAGAGCGCGGCGAGCCGTTTCAGCAGTTTTCTCCGTTTTCGGACCGCGCGGAAAAAGGAGAACAGGAGCGGTCCGAAGACCGCCAAAGACACGACGACGATCGTAGTGTTCCGACGCATCAGAAAATTCGAATACACGAACAGAAGGAACGGAGGTCCGACCACGATCACCAGGACGTGCGCCAGAATCCGCAATATCTCATTCGCAATCCACGACATACGGATATTCCTGCCCCACGGTACGTCCGTCGCCTGCGTCGACGCCCCGACGTGGGCAAGGAAAAAGGAGACGGCGACGACGGGGAACGTTGCGACGGGGAAGAACCTCTTGGCGGAGAGGAACCCGGACGACAGAACGAAGGTCAGGAGCAGAACGATCGCGAGTTCAATCCAGAACGTCGGCGTCGTAGCCACCCGCTCGATCCGTTTGAAAAGCCCGTTCGGTTCGCCGACCGACACCCGTTTTGAAAAACGATCGTAAGAGAGCGCGATACGGAAAACCGTGTAGATGATCACGCCGAACCAAACGAGGAGCAAAACGGTGAGTCCCCGGTAACCGATGGACGTACCGTGCGACATAAACAGATCGAAGGTCTCTTCCCTCTTCGACGGATCGAGTTCACTGAACGCGTTCATCAGTCCGTGTGAAAATGCGGCGATCAGAAGAAAGATCGCGCCGGTAAAGACGACCTGCACGATCGTATGCCATACCGTTCTTTTCGTCATTCGCGCACCTCCCCTCTTCGTCACGAACCCCGCGGCAGTCGCCGCGGGGGGTGGTCTCCTTCCGTCTGCCGGGCGTTGCCGCCCGACAGACGGAAACTTTGCAAGTCAGACCGTCAGGCTGTCAGTCCTTTTTATCGGACTTGGTTTCCTTTTTCGACGCGCCCTTGGCGGCGATCCCGCCGGCGTATCCGGCGATGATCGAAGGCAGGTCGATACCGGTCGATTCCTTCACGCCTTCCATGACCTGGTTGGCGCTGTTCATCACGTCGCGGACGACCTTGGTGGAGTTGCCCTCGCCGTACATGACGATCTTCTCGGTCGAGGCGAGAGGAGTCGCGGCGTTCTTCACCACTTCAGGCAGCGCGTTCAGGTACATTTCGAGCACCGACGCCTCGCCCATCTTCTTCTGCGCTTCGGCTTTCTTTTCGATCGCTTCGGCTTCGGCAAGACCTTTGGCGCGGATACCTTCGGCTTCCTGCTCCATCGCGAAGCGGAGCGCCTCGGCTTCGGCTTTCTTGGCTTCCGCCGCCTGCATCGCCTCGTACTTCTTGGCTTCGGCGTCCTTCTGACGTTTGATGAGGTCGGCTTCCGCCTGTTTCTCCGCCTGATACTTCATCGCGTCCGCCTGTTTACGCACTTCGGCGTCGAGTTGGCGTTCCTTGATCGCGATGTCCTTCTCGGCGAGTTCGGCTTCCTTCTCGCGGCGGGCGATATCGGCGTTGGTCTTGGCGACCTCAATGGTCCGGCGCTGCTCTTCCTGTTGGATCGAGTACGCGGCGTCGGCCTCCGCCTTCTTCGTATCGGCGCGGACCTTCATATCCGCCTGCTGCACCGAGAGAGCCGCGTTCTGTTCGGCGATCTTCTTCTCGGCTTCGACGCGGACGGCGTTTGCCTCCTGCTGCGCGTTGGCGGTCGCAATCGCGATATCGCGCTGCGCGTTCGCCTTGGCGATCTGCGCGTTCTTGCGGATCTGCTCGACGTTGTCGATACCCATGTTCTCAATGGTCCCGGCGGCGTCCTTGAAGTTCTGAATGTTGAAGTTCACGACCTCGATGCCGAGTTTCTGCATATCGGGTACGACGTTTTCGGTGATCTTCTTGGCGACTCCCTGCCGGTCCTGCACCATCTCTTTCAGCCCGACCGAACCGACGATCTCACGCATATTACCTTCCAGGACCTGCGTGACCATCGAGATCAGTTCGCCCTGCTTCATACCGAGCAGCGCCTCCGCCGCCCGTTCGAGGTACTCGCGCTGGGACGAGATCTTGATGTTGGCGACGCCGTCGACCGTGACGTTGATGAATTCGTTGGTCGGTACGGCTTCACTCGTCTTGACGTCGACCTGCATCACGCGCAGCGACAGACGGTCAACTCTCTCGAAGAACGGGATGCGCCACCCCGCCTTACCGACGAGGATCCGCTTTCTCCCGAGGCCGGAGATGATGTACGCCGTGTCGGGCGGCGCTTTCAGGTATCCGATGATACCGAGCAGAACGAGAACTGCGGCAACGATTCCGAGAATGATGAACAACATAGTAAAAACCCCCTTTATCTTGTGTTTTGTTCATACTCCTGTGGTTTGTCGATCGGTATAGTCTACAAAAAAAGACTTTTACCGTGTGCACAGTAAAAGTCTTGTAAAATCATTTCTGATCCTGCGGACGCCGGGCATTTGCAACTGCCGTGCTGACGGCGCTCGCACGCTGCACGGTGGCAACGTACTACTCCCTTTCGACGTTCTCATTATACCACGCGCCGCGCATTTTGTCAAGATTTCCCCGTCCGATTTCCCCGTTTCTCCCTCTTGCACAAAACGGAGATCGGAAAAATAGTCACCTTCACCAAAACTCAAACAAACGCGACACGGTACTTCTCGCAGAAGAAATCGAACTGACAGAGCCACGCGATCAGTTGCGGCCGCGCCATCAGTTGCCCGAACCAGGTCACGTCCTCCCCGCCCGACAGAAGAGAGGCGAGTTTGGCGGGATCGACCATCGCGGCAAGCGGGGAGCCCGGACGTGACAAACGCGTTTTCAGTTGGTCGAGCACCGCCCTCTCGTAGCGGGGACTGTGGGTTTTCGGATACGGACTCTTCTTGCGCCGGTAGATCGCGTCGGGCAACACGCCGCGCATCGCCTCACGGAGCAGCGCCTTCTCCACCCCGTTCTCGTATTTGTACGACCACGGGACGTTGTAAAGATACGACGCGATCCGGTAATCCGAGAAGGGCACGCGCACCTCAAGCCCGTTCGCCATCGACATCCGATCCTTGCGTTCGAGCAGCGACTGCATGAAATACGACTGCGAGAGCACCGAGGCGATCCGCGACCGCCGCGTCCCCTCGTCGTCTTCGTCAAGGCACTCGACCGACGAAACGACCTGCCGGTACTTTTCGGACAGGTAGGCAAGCCCCTCGTCGGGGGAAACCAGTTCCCGCCGGAAAAGCGAGATCCGGACCGCGGGATCGTGGATCCACGGGAAGAAGTCGCGCGAGAGCATCTCGGGACGGTAGAACCAAGGATAGCCGCCGAAGATCTCGTCGGCGCACTCCCCCGAGAGGGCGACGGTATGCCGCCTGCGAACCTCGCGGCAGAAATAAAGGAGCGACGAGTCCACGTCCGCCTGCCCCGGCAGATCCCGTGCCGACGTCGCCGCGTCGAGCAGCGCCGCCACCTCTTCGTTCGGGGCGACCAGC
>CAMZBE010000068.1 GCA_947304475.1 uncultured Clostridia bacterium | reverse complement strand
TTTCGAAGAGCCACATCATCTGCGGCTTCCGCTGCGGTTGGATGGTCTTCTCCGGTCCGAAGGGCGAACTCGACGAAGTCAAGGACGGTGTGATGAAACTGGCTTCGATGCGTCTCTGCGGGAACGCCCTGACGCAACTCGTCATTCCCGCGGCTCTGGTCGACAGCGAGAGCACCCGCGAGATGCTGGTCCCGGGCGGTCGCCTCTACGAACAGAGACGGGCGACCATCGAGGGGCTTGACAAGATCGACGGCGTGTTCTATGAAAAGAACCGCGCGGCGTTCTACCTGTTCCCGGGGCTGGAAAAAGAGAAGTTCACCTTCAAGGACGGGCAGGATTTCGCGATGAAGTTCCTGCACGAGGCAAACGTTCTGGTCATTCCGGGCAGCGGTTTCGACTGGACGGAAGACCTGCGGTTCCGGATCGTCATGCTTCCCGATCCCGACGTGTTGACCAAGGCGATGAAGGATCTGAAGCACTTCCTGAACCACCACAGAAGATAATTCCGTCCCCGCGTTTTTTGCGCGGATCGGTCAAAACCCCCTCGCTTCCGGACGCCGGAGCGGGGGAGAGGTACCCCGGCGTCACGACAGACAAGCGAATGTGAGGGAAGATCAATGGATCGGAACGAATACCTGGCAAAGTACGAAGAATGGAAGAAAAACGCCGTCGAACTCTCGGCGGAACTGGCGAAGATGACCGACGCCGAGATCGAGGACGCGTTTTACCGCGATCTCGAATTCGGGACCGGCGGACTGCGCGGTGTGATCGGGGCGGGTACCAACCGCATGAACGTCTACACCGTCGCGAAGGCGTCGCAGGGGTTGGCGAACTACGTCAATAAGACCTTTCCCGCGTGCAGAAAAATCGCCGTCGCGTACGACAGCCGGATCAAATCCGATCTTTTCAGCCGCGTTGCCGCCGGCGTGTTCGCCGCGAACGGGCTTGAAGTTTTCCTGTATCCCGAACTGATGCCAACTCCGGCGCTGTCGTTTGCCGTCCGCTACTTCGGCTGCTCCGCCGGCGTGGTGGTCACGGCGTCGCACAACCCGTCCAAGTATAACGGCTACAAGGTCTACGGTCCCGACGGCTGCCAGATCACGACCGAGGCGGCGGAGACCATTCTTTCCGAGATCGAGCGGCTCGACGTCTTTTCCGACGTGTCGCGCGGCGACTTCGACGCGCTGATCGCTTCGGGCAAGATCAAGTATATCGGGGAAGACTGCGTTACCGCGTTCCTTTCCGCCGTGAAAGGGCAGAGCGTCCTCTTCGGCGACGAGGTCGATCGCGACGTCGCGATCGTCTACTCCCCCCTGAACGGCACGGGTTTGAAACCCGTTACCCGGGTGCTGCGCGAGACCGGATTTACCAACGTCACGGTCGTCAAAGAGCAGGCGAACCCCGACGGCAACTTCCCGACCTGCCCCTACCCGAACCCCGAGATCCGCGAGGCGCTGCAACTCGGGCTCGAGTACGCCGACCGGCTGCACGCCGATCTTCTGCTCGCGACCGATCCCGACGCTGACCGCGTGGGGATCGCCGTCCGCGACGGAGAGGGCATGAAACTGCTGACCGGCAACGAGGTCGGTATGCTCCTGCTCGATTATATCGCGAGTCAGAGAACCTGCCACGGCAAAATGCCCGCCGATCCCGTGATGGTCAAGACCATCGTGACGATCGATATGGCGGAGCGGATCGCCGCTCACTACGGGATCCGCACGGTCAACGTCCTGACCGGCTTCAAGTTCATCGGCGAGCAGATCGGTCTGCTCGAAAAGGCGGGGCACGCCGACAGTTATCTCTTCGGCTTCGAGGAGTCCTACGGTTACCTTTCGGGCGCCTACGTCCGCGACAAGGACGCCGTCGACGGCGCGTACCTGATCTGCGAGATGTTCGCCTTCTACCGCACCCGCGGGATCAGTCTGCTCGAAAAACTGAACCGGCTGTACGCCGAGTACGGAACCTGTCTCAACACCCTGTACTCCTACGAGTTCGCCGGCGTCGCGGGATTTGCCCGGATGCAGAACATCATGGCGACGCTCCGCGCCGGACTTCCCGACGTCGCGGGACGCAAGGTCGAACGGGCGCTCGACTATTCCGTCGGGATCGACGGGCTTCCGAAGGCGGACGTGCTGAAATACTACCTTGCCGGCAATTGCTCGGTGGTCGTCCGTCCGTCGGGCACCGAACCCAAGATCAAGATCTATCTGTCGGTTTCGGCAAAGGACTGCGAAACCGCGCAGACGGTCTCAAAAGAACTGATCGCCGATATTGAGGGGCGTCTCTCGTTGAAATAACAACCCGGACGCGGGGCGTTCCCGCGCTTGCGAAAAGGAGACTTCGGTCTCCTTTTTTCGTTCGGAGAGCGGGGAAGAGACGCCGTCCGATCCCCCTTCCGGACGCCTGCTTCACACGGACGCCGTCCCGGGGGGAAAGCCCCTTCAAAAATCTGCCCTTTTTCGCCCGTTTTTTTCTTTCTTCTATTGACAATCTACAAAAAAAGATGATATAATTTAACATATAGTATCATAACCGAAAAAACCGACGCCTGGGCGGGGGAAAACGCGTCGCTTTTTTCATTCAAAGAGGAGACGTAATGGAGCGTTTGAACCGGTACATCAAGCGAAGAATGAATATGCTCCGCACGGCCTCTTTTTCCTTTGAGGCGCTTTTCGGGATCATTCACGACCAGTCTGACCGCGTTTTCTGTGAATATCTCGACAATTTCCGGATCACGCGGATCACCTACCGCTGTTTCCGGGAGTACTGCTGCCAAACGGCGTCGTACCTCAAAAAGAGAATAGAAGATGAATGCGGAGCATACGTCGGTCTGTATGCAGAGAACTCTCCGCATTTTCTTTCTGCGTTCTGGGCGCTCCTGATGCTGGGATACAAGCCGCTGCTCCTGAACTGCCGCCTGCCCGCGTCACTGAACGAAAAGGCGGCGAACGCGATGCAGGTGAGGACCGTGGTCTCCGCCGTCGACGCGCCGCTTCCCGGCTTTTCGACCGTCCGGATCCCGTCGCAGAACCGTCTTGACGAAGAGATCTGCGCCGAACCCCCCTACGTTCCGACCGTTTGGGCGGACGAGATCGCCCTGACCACGACCGCGACCACCCTTGATCTCAAGATCTGCGTCTATACCGGGCGGGACTTCACGTACCAGATGCAGAACGCGGAGTGCGTCCTGCACCAGAACAAGATGGTCAAGCGGCATTACAAGGGCGAACTCAAACTGCTCGCGTTCCTGCCTTTCTACCACATCTTCGGTCTGACCGCGGTCTACTTCTGGTTCGCCGCGTTCGGCAGGACGATGGTCTTTCTGAAGGACTATTCGAGCGAGACCATCACGCAAACGGTGCGCCGTCACGCGGTGACGCACGTTTTCGCCGTCCCGCTGCTCTGGAACACGGTCGCGCGGGAAATCAAAAAGGGGATCGCGAACCTGCCCGAAAAGAAGAAAAAACGGGCGAAACGCGCTATGCGCTTCTCCCTGTTCCTGCAGAACCTGTTTCCGCGGTTCGGGCAGACCGTCGCGCGCCGCCTCTTCTCGGAGGTGACCGGGCGGCTCTTCGGGGAAAGCGTCCGCTTCATGATCTCGGGCGGCGGATACGTCTCGGACGAAACGCTGTACCTTTTGAACGCGGTCGGCTATCCGCTCTATAACGGCTACGGCTCTACCGAACTCGGCGTGACGTCGGTCGAACTGCGCAGCCGCCCGAAATACCGGATCTCCGGTTCGGTCGGCAAACCGCTCTGGACGGTGGATTACAAAATTGAGGACGGCGTCCTCTTCGTGCGCGGAAAGTCGACCTGCTCCCGGATCGTCCGCACCGACGGTTCCAGTCAGACGCTCGACCGGGACGCGTTCTTCGACACCCACGACAACGCGAGCGTCGACCGGAAGGGACGCTACTACATCACGGGGCGCACCGACGACGTGTTCGTCGGCGAGAACGGCGAGAAGATCGATCCCGACCTGATCGAAAAGAGTTTCCTTCTGACGAGGGTAAAGAACTCCTGCGTTCTCTCCCTCGACGGCAAACTGACGCTGATCTTCGAGGTCGATCCGAAGGCGACCGACCTGCAGAAAAAGCAGATCGCCGAGGAGATCTCCGATACCCTCGCGAAACTCCGCACCGACGGGTACGCGATCGAACGCGTTTTCTTCACCTGCGACAAAATGACGTCGGAGAACGCCATCAAGGTTTCCCGGGCGTACCTGAAGAACCGGATCGCGGCAGACGCGATCACCCTTCACCCCTACGAGCAGTTCCGCGAGTACGAAACCCTCTCGGACGAGGCGATCTCCCGCGATACCCTCGACGCCGTCAAACGGACCTTCGCCGAGGTGCTGGGGAAAGACGCCGCTTCGATCGGCGACGATATGCACTTCATTTTCGATCTGGGCGGCAGCAGTCTCGACTACTGCACGCTGCTGATCCGGCTGCAAGCCGAGTTCGGCATCACGTTCAGTTTCGAGCGTCACAGTTGTTCTACCGCGAAAGAATTCGCACAGTATATTTTGACATCTCAAGGAGGATCTGGCATTGAAACGGTTCAAAACACTTGACAAGACGTGGAAGGAGTTGCTGTTCGCGATGTCTGGGCTCGGCCCGAACTTGCTGATGGTACTGATGGGCGCCTTCTTCACCGACGCGGTCAACCCCGCGGCGCTCGATCTTGCCGCAAACGCGGGCAAGGCGGTCCAGACCATCACGGGCACCTGCCTGATCGCCCCGGCGATCTTTCCGATCCTGTGGTTCGTCGGGAAGGTGTTCGACGGCGTCATCGACGTTCCGCTCGCTTCTCTTACCGACAGTCTCGATTCCAAATGGGGCAGAAGACGGCTTCCCATCGTGATCTGCTTTTTGCCGATGGTCGTCTCCTACGTCCTCTGCTGGATCCCGATCACCCAGGCGGAAAACAGCATGAAGAACACCGTCTGGTTCTTCATTTGGGCGCTGATCTTCTTCGCGACCTATACGATGAACCTGATTGCGTTCTACGGCAGTCTCTCGACGGTTTGCGTCGACGAGGGGCAGCGTCTGCGCGTTTCGAGTTATAAGTCCTTCTTCGACACGATCTCCTACGTGATCGTGTACGCGCTGGTCCCGCTGATCCTCGGTGCGAGCGGACTGCACATCGACAGACTGGTCTTCATCCTCTCTCCGCTGATGATCACGATGCTGATCCCCGTCTTTATGATCAAAGAGGGACGGAAGTGGGAAGAGAAGGCGATCGCCGAAGGGTACGATATCACCCCCCTCTCGGAAGAGCCCAAAGTCAGGATGCTCGAGAGCATCAAACTGACCTTCACCAACAAGCCCTTCCTCAAATGGTGCCTCGTGAACTGCTGCGCCTTCTTCGGGCTGCAGATGTTCCTCGTTTCCATGAACTCGCTGATCCTCGGCGGTATGGGTATGACCTCGACGCAGATGGCGATCCTCAACACCTGCGCCTTCGCGCCCGTGCCGATCATGCTCCACCTGTTCAATAAACTGAAAAAGAAGAAGGGGATCCGCTTCGCCTTCCAGTCGGCGCTGCTCTGCTTTGCCGTCTGCATCCTCTCGTTCTTCTTCGGCAGCACCTTCATCGTCGGCGACAACACGACGGTCAAACTGATCATCGGCGCTGTCGGCGGCATCGTCGGCTCCTGGTCGATCGGCGCGTTCTTCATGATGCCGTACATGGTACCGGCGCAGATCTCTTCGGTCGAAGAGAAACTGACGCACAAGAACCACTCCGCGATGTTCTTCGCGGCGCAGGCGCTGACCACCTCGGTCGTGGGCGCCGTCGCGTCGAGCCTTGTTTACGAGAATATCAAGATGCTGTTCATCTCCAAAGAGGCGTCGGGTGTGAAATACGCGTCCGACACGACCGACGCGGCTGCCAAGTTCGGCGCGGGCTCGGTCTTCAATCTCGGCTTGATCCTGGTTCCGTTCATCGTCTCGCTCTTCTGCATCATCGGCTTCATCCTCGCGTTCAGAATGCCGAAGAACTATTCGCCGAAGGAAGTGGCGAAGGGGCTCGGACTTGAGAAGGAATACGAAGCCAATAAGGACGCCTTTGAAGAAGAGGACGACCGTCCTTTCTGCCGCGAATCCCTGATCGTTTACAACGCTCTGTGGATCCTCTCCGGCTGCCTGTTCGGCTTCATCTGGCTGTTCCAGACCATTTCCGCCGTCAACGTCTTCGCGGAGAAGAAGACCTCGAAGTGGTTCGTTCTGCTCTCGATCGTCTGCCCGTTCTTCATCCTCTATCCGTTACTCAGACTGAACGGCGAGGTCAACCGCAAGTGCGATGCCCTCGGCATCGGGCACGGGAAGGGAACCCTTCCGGTCGCGATCTTCGGCGCGCTCTATCTCAACCTCGTATCGCTCTCGGTCCTGCAGAATAAACTGAACAAGATCGCGGACGCCGGGCTCCCTGCGGAAGCGGCGGAGAAGGTCGAAGCGTAAGATGAGCAGACCGTTTCTGTGGTTCGTCAAGATCAGCGGACTTCCCGTTCAGCACTTCTATTACAAAAAGAAGATCTACACCGAGAACGGGGACAAAAGTCTGCGCAAGATCAAGGGCGGCGCGCTGATTGTGTCGAACCACACGTCGATCTACGACTATCCTCTGATCATGTACGCCTTCCTGCCGCGGACGCTCCATACGCTCGTGGCGGAAGTGATCTACCAGAAGAACGCGTTGCTCGCGTGGTTGGTCAAGCATATCGGGGGCATTCGCGTCGACCGCGCAGACTATGATTTCGCGTTCATGTCCGAAATGGTCTCCTATTTAAGAAAGGGACACGTGGGACTGGTCTTTCCCGAGTCCCGCCTTCCGCAGGAAGGGGAGACCGACCTGCTCCCCTTCAAACCGAGTTACGTGATGATGGCGCTGGAAGCGGACGTTCCGATCATTCCGGTCTACACCAACGGCGTGTACGGGAAGAGCAAGAAAGAAAAGAAAACCACGGCAAAACTGATGATCGGAAAACCGATCTACCTCTCCGATCTGATCGATCGGGAAAAAAGCGAAAAAGAGAACATCGAGTTTATCAACGATTACGTGAAAAACCGGATCCGCGAGTTGGCTTTTTCGCAGTAGGAGCAGTATGAAAAAAAAGGTACCCTGGATCGTCCGGTTGCTCGATCCGAGAATGTGGTTCTACGACTTCGTCAAGTGGACCGGCGCGCTGATCGTGTCGCTGGATCTGCGGGTGAAGCGGATCTACGCGGGGGACAGGAAAAAGTCCTCGTTCCGCGGGCGCTACATCGTTTCGAGCAACCATATGTCCTATATCGATCCGATCATTCTGTCCGCCGCTTTCTGGAACAGGCGGTTGGGGTTCATCGCCACGAACGAACTGTTCAAGAC
>CAMZBE010000067.1 GCA_947304475.1 uncultured Clostridia bacterium | reverse complement strand
GTTCTCTACGATCTTCTCAATATTGGTCTTGACCTTGTTTTCGTAGCCGGAGTACGTATGAACTACGTACCATCTGGGACCTTGGTTCATTTGATTGATATCGCTCATAATTCAAGCGGGCGTCAACCGATGAGCCCGGCGATCCCCCCGAGGATCTCGGAGAAGACGAAATCGACGATACCGATGACGATACCGAGCGCAAGAACTGCGGAGAGAACGAGGACGGTGTTCTTCTTGACGTCCTTCCAGGGCATCCAGACGACCTTTTTCATCTCGCTCTTGTAGTCGCTCCAGAGTTTCTTGAGCCGGCGACCGATCCGCACGAAGAAGTTAGGCTTTTTTGCCGTTTCCTTCTTTTTGGGAGCGGGAGTTTTGGTTTCTCCGGTTTCGATCGGAGAATTCATTTCTTCGTTTTCAGCCATCACTCTGACTCCTTACTTGGATTCCTTGTGCAAGGTATGCTTGCGGCAGAACCGGCAATACTTCTTTGTCTCAAGGCGATCGGGATCGTTCTTCTTGTTTTTCTTCGTGTCATAATTGCGTTGCTTGCATTCGGAGCAGGCAAGGGTAATTTTGACTCTCATAACGGCACCTCCTATCAGAATTGGGTTTCCCCTGAATACCTCCCTCGTTTTGTGAGGCGGTGCGTCCCGGTCCCAGTCGGGGCACACAAAAAAAGCACCTCATCAAAGAGGTGTTTCTATTCTACCACCCGACGCGTTTTCTGTCAAGAGTTTTTTCAAAATAATTTATATAAATATAAAAACGGACCGACGGAAGAAAACCGACGTCGGTCCGTTTGGTGAAAAAAAGAGAATGCGGATTCGGTCAGCGAATCACTTTCAATGCGTTCGGATCCGAGATGCGGACGAACCCGATATAGGTTGTTCCGCGATTTACGGTCAGACGGTTTCCTTCCGTGTCAAGCAGGGTAAACTCTCCGTTCGTCATCTGCCAGGAAACGTCCTTCGCGGTTCCGTCGGAAAAGCATTTGCCGGTCCCTCCGTTCAGTGTGAGTGAAAACTCGCTTCCGTTCGCGCTTTCGTAGGTCGCACAGTCCGAAAAAAGAACAATCACGTTCGTAAACGAGAGCGTATTCCGGTCAATCCCGTCGATCTGTTTTTCCCCGAGTTGGAAGCGAAGATAGTTTCCGGTCTCGCTCCGGTAAGAGAAAGACGCGTTCTGCGTCTGGGAGAACGTGATGGATATCTCGGACGCGGGCATGTCGCCCGCGGGCGCTTTCTTGGTTCCGTCGGGGAAAGCGTAGGGTGCTGTAAATCCGTCGCGTACGTCCGTCCGGTATCCGAGTTTTCCGATTTCGGAAACGATCAGGGAGCCGGTCGTCATCAGGTTGTGCGGCATTATGCGCGATGTGTCGCGGTAACAGAGTGATTGCAGGTTCTGCGTCAGGTAATCGAGCGTGTCGCGCCCTTCAAACAGGACGGAAGCGGAAACGTCGCTTGTACCGGCATAAACCTGTATCGCGTCGAATGCGTTCACCACGTCGGATATGTAATCTCTTGTCGAACGAATTCCGCCGATTTTCTCAAGCCCGTCGTAATCGGTCGTCACCATGACAAGTCGCGTAGCGCCGTTTTCAATCGGAAACTCGAGTAAAACGTCGGAATGACCGATCCCGAACTGCGGCAGAGCGTAGGACGTGTTGCCGAAAGAGACGGCGACAGGTCTTGAAGTCGACGAAAGTTCCGTCGCTTCAAGACCTGTCAGAGGATTGAAGAAAAGGGGACGTTCCGGTATCTCTTCCGGCGTCGTGGTGGACGGCGGATCGGTTTCTTTTGCGGTCGTTTGTTCCGCAACGATCCGGTCGTCGGGATCGGGCGCTGCCTGTCTGTTCTTGACCGGGATCATGGAAGCAGCCTCGCATCCGGCAAAAGATCCGATGACGAGCAGAGCGAGAAGAAAAGTCAGGATTGATAGTCCGGCAAGGGAATTGCGTCTTTTGAACACTTTCATTTTTTACCTCCTTGTGTTCAGGGAAATCAGGATACGAGCGTATTCTCGAGCCAGACACGTCCGAGGTCGAACGCCTCGTAAAGCCCGTCCGTAACCATCTTCTGTTTGACCGGCTTTCCATCCTTTGTGCAGACCTGCACGAGGATCATGTCGGGGACTTCGACCGTTTTGTCTCCGATCTGTACGTTCTTCTGCGACATGATCATCATGAACAGATGATATTCGTACGAGAGATCGCCGTAATAGATTTCGTTTCCGTGACGGACGAGGGGCATTCCTTTGTAGGTGAGGTAACTTCCGTCGATATTGAGCGTCTTCATTTTTCGCATCTCCTTTCTTTGCAGTATTCCGTACGCGGTCCGGCTCTGCCCGTTCGAGCCCATCATACCCGAGAAAATCCGCTCTGTCAAGGCAATCGACAAAAACAGAACCGGAGAATTCGTTCGGGCTGGTTCGCGTTTTGACGGCGTCAGTCAGATCTCCCCGGAATGTGACAGGGAGAACCGCGATACGCGTCGGATGCGGGGCGGGGAACGGGAAGCGCAAGACTGTAGAAACGGTCGGCGGAGAGAGAGAACTCCGCCTGATCCTTCGCCTTACCTTGAAGGGCGGTATAATCCGCCGTTTTGGTGAGGATCTGGAGCGAGGATCTTTGCTTGAGCGTCCGTAACACTTCCTGTCCTCTGTCCGTAAACCCGAACAGACGCGTGTAGAGCGGTCGCTCGTCGGGGGCGGGGGAGGTAAAGCCCAACCATGCGGCGAGGATCATGCGTCTGATCTGGGAAACGGTGCAGGAGCGGCAGGACGTCCGGGCGATCAGGTCGTCGAGTGAAACGGCGTTTTTCGCCGCGTCGCAAAGACGTGCGATCAGTCCGCCGTCAAGACCGGTCTGCCGTGTTAAAACGGCGGGATCGGCTGCTATCAGATGTGCCAGAACGGCATCGGAAAGCCGGGGTGAGAAGGTTGCCGGGACGGTATGATCCCGAATGGCGTTTTCCCAAAGATAACGGGTTTCTGCCGGAATATATCTACCAAAAATATCATTTTTGGAATCGTTCAGAAGTGCTCGCAGAGCGGTCGCACCGACGTACTCGGGGTGATCCGGAGCGTCGCTTTCGTACTTGCCTCCGATACGTTTTACGACGAATGGTTCGATTGGGGACGAAAGGTTTTTTAACGCTTTCAGATATCCCACGGCAAGCAGATCGTTTGGACCGATTCCCTCACCGAACGCTTCCGGCGAGGCATCACGCACGATCTCACGGATCAGTTCCGGAATACCCAGCCGCCTTCCTTCGTCGGTCTCCCTTACAACTTGCAACCGTTCTGCCGTTTTCGGGCTTGCAAGAAGGTCCGCAGCGGTTTGCAGAGCGCCGAGATCACCGCATTCGGAACCGAACGCGACAGCGTCGACGACGCCGAGCGCGTCGATGATATCAACCGCCGATCGCGTAAAGGTTTCAGCGCCCGAAACCGAAAAGGGAAACGGCAGTTCCAAAACAAGGTCGTAACCGCCGAGAAGGGCTGTTTTGGCGCGGAAATACGGATCAGCGATTGCAACGTCGCCGCGCTGAACGAAACAGCCGGACATAACGGCGACGATTGCCGTGTCGCGACCGTACTTTTCACGGATCGCGTCCGAAAGATACTTGTGACCGTTGTGAAACGGGTTGAATTCTGCCGTAACGGCAACGGTCTTCATCTCGTATCTCCTTGCAGGCGTTCGTTTTATCTTCTTTAAGGGAATTTTCGCTTTGCACTTGCAAAATCCGAAAAGATAGTTTATAATATGCTTGATTTTGAATTTTCGGAGGAAAATATGAACGTACTTGTCATCAACGCCGGGAGCAGTTCGCTGAAATATCAACTGTTCGACACGGCGACGAACGAAGTCAGAGCAAAGGGAAACTGCGAGCGCATCGGCATCGACGGCCGGATCGTGCACAAGATTCCGGGCAAAGAGGATTACGTCAAGGAGATCCCGATGCCCAACCATTCGGTCGCGACGCGTATTCTCGTTGAAACGCTGACCGATCCCGAACTCGGATGCCTGAAGAGTATGTCCGAGATCGAGGCGGTAGGACACCGTATCGTCCACGGCGGTCCGTATTTCTCGGAGTCAGTGCTTCTGACGCAGGAAGTTTACGATACGCTGGACAAGAAGTGCCGCGATCTCGCGCCGCTTCACACCGGGGCGCATCTGCAGGGGATCCGCGGTTGCCTTGACGTGATGCCCGACACCCCTCAGATCCTCGTCTTTGACACCGCGTTCCACCAGACCATGCCGCCCGAGGCGTTCATGTACGGTATCCCGTACAAGATGTACAAGGATTACGCGATCCGCCGCTACGGGGCACACGGAACCTCACACCGATACGTTGCGGGCGAGATGATCAAACTGATGGGCGGGAAAGCCGAAGGCACGAAGATCGTGACCTGCCATCTCGGCAACGGCTCTTCGATCTCCGCCGTCAAGGACGGAAAGGTGCTGGATACCTCGATGGGCTTTACGCCGCTTGCCGGCGTGATCATGGGCACGCGCTGCGGCGATATGGATCCCGCGGTCGTACCGTTCATTATGAAAAAGACCGGAATGACGCCTGACGAGATGAGCGACTTCATGAACAAGAAGTGCGGATTCCAGGGCATTTCCGAGGTTTCTTCCGACTGCCGTGATCTCGAAGCGGCGATTGCCGCAGGGAACGAGCAGGCAAAACTCGCGATGGATATCCTCGGTTATCAGATCAAACGCTTTATCGGCGCTTACGCCGCCGCGATGGGCGGGCTTGACGCGATCGTCTTTACTGCCGGTATCGGTGAAAACACAGCCTCGATCCGCGAACGCGCTCTGACCGGGCTTGACTTCCTCGGCGTCGATTTCGACCGCGCCGTGAACGACAAGACATTCGGAAGATCGGGCGTAACCAAACTCTCAACCGACAAGTCCCGCGTTCAGATCTACATGATCCCAACCAACGAGGAACTGATGATCGCGCAGGACGCCGAACGGATCGCGAAAAGCGTGAAATGACCAACTTCAACGGGCGTCTTCGGACGCCCGTTTTTCGTTTGTCTGAGGTCCGAGACACATTATATCATATCGCTTTACGGTTTGTCAATTTCCAAAAGAAAAAAGACGAAAGAAAGGCTAATGCGACGTTTAAAGTCGTCAAGGAATCCACGTCTTGTTTTCACGAGCGTTTTTCCCGCGCTTTCTTGACAGAAATCTTTTATTGCAGTATAATAAATTGATAGAACGGTAAAAAAGGGGGAACGATATGTTCGTAATCGGACTTGCGGGCGGCAGCGGTAGCGGAAAATCTGTCGTGACCGCTTTTTTTGGTTCCCGCAACATCCCCACCTTCGATTGCGACGCCGTATATCACGAATTGATCTCCCGCAAATGCGCTTTGACAATCTCTTTGGCTCGGTTATTCGGCGACGGCATTCTTCAACCAGACGGCTCGATTAACAGACGCGCTCTTGCGGATATCGTCTTTGCAGACGAAGAGAAACGCCTTGCGCTCAACCGTATCACACACGAGCACGTTCTTACCGCTATGCGCGACTGGCTGCAATCAGAAGAGAAAAAAGGGTATTCTGTTGCAGTCGTCGACGCACCGCTCCTTTTTGAATCGGGTTTTGATCGTGATTGTGACGTTTCGGTCGCCGTTACGGCGCCGGCAGAGGTCCGGATCCGGCGGATCATTGATCGCGACGGGATTACGCGAAAACAGGCGATTGAACGCATCTCGGTTCAGATACCTGACGAGGAACTTACAAAACGTGCCGACTTCGTGATCCGGAACGAAAGCGACGTTGCAAACGTCGAAAGACAATTCAATTACATCATGGATAAGATCGAGGAAAGAAGGAAAAAGAAATGAATGAAACCGCGAAAACAAAAGGTCAGATCCTTTCCGAAACGCTGATCGCAAAGAAAGATAACGTTTACGAAAAGAAGGGCGACGGGATCGATAAAATCTTTCAGTACGCCGAGGGATACAAGACATTTCTCGACGCCGCGAAAACCGAGCGTGAAGCGACGACCGAACTGATCCGCCTTGCAAAGGAAAACGGTTTCTCCGAATGGTCGCTCGGTTTTCCCGTGAAGGTCGGTGGCGCATACTATTATAACAATCGCGGAAAGAACCTGTTTCTTTTCCGGATCGGGAGCGAGAATATCGCCCTCGACGGCGTACGGATCATGGCGGCGCATATCGATTCTCCACGTCTTGACCTCAAACAGAACCCGATCTACGAGGAAGGCGGAATGTGCTTCTTCAAAACGCACTATTACGGCGGTATCAAAAAGTACCAGTGGACGACGATCCCGCTCGCCCTTCACGGCGTCGTGATCCTTGCAAACGGGGATGAAATCAAGGTCAGGATCGGGGAAGACGACGGTGATCCCGTCTTCTATATCAACGATCTTCTTCCGCATCTTGCCCAGGAACAGTCCGCAAAACCTCTCGGATCCGCGATCCCCGGAGAGAAACTCAATCTTCTGGTCGGCGGGATCCCGTACGACGACGAGAACGTTTCGGACAAGATCAAACTGAACGTCCTTTCAATCCTGAACGAGAAATACGGTATTCGCGAGGACGATTTCGTCAGCGCCGAGATCTCCGCTGTTCCCGCCTTCAAGGCTCGTGACGTCGGTTTCGACCGTGCGTTCATCGGCGCATACGGACACGACGACCGCGTTTGCGCCTATCCCATCGCGACCGCGATCTTTGAGAACGAAGACAGACTGCATACGACGCTGGTAATCCTTGCGGATAAGGAAGAGGTCGGTAGCGACGGCAATACCGGAATGAATTCGATCATTCTACGGGACGTTCTCGATTCGATTTCATCGTCGCTCGGGGCGGATCCCATTCTCGTCCGTGCAAACTCGATGTGCCTTTCCGCCGACGTTACGGCGGCGTACGATCCGAACTTCTCAGACGTTTACGAGACAAAAAACAGTTCCATGATTTCCTGCGGTACGGCAATGTGCAAATACACCGGTGCAAGAGGAAAGTCCTCGACAAACGACGCATCCGCCGAGTTCGTCGGGACGGTCCGCAGACTGTTCCTTGAGAACGGCGTTTCTTTCCAGACTTCGGAACTCGGAAAAATCGACGTCGGAGGAGGCGGAACGGTCGCCAAGTTCATTTCGCAACTCAATATCGACACGGTAGACGTGGGAGTCCCCGTGATCTCCATGCACGCTCCCTACGAAGTGATCTCAAAGGCGGATCTCTATTCCACCTACGAGGCGTTTAAAGCCTTCTGTAAAGTATGTCGCTGAAACTGACGCAGGCGCTTGAACGATACCGTGAAATCGAAACGGTCCTTGCCTCAACTGACGTTTCTTCCGATCCGGAAACCTACGCCTCTTTGATGAAGGAG
>CAMZBE010000066.1 GCA_947304475.1 uncultured Clostridia bacterium | reverse complement strand
GTGGCGGAGCAGATTACTCCTTGATGTCGGCAACGACGCCGGAACCGACCGTTCTGCCGCCCTCACGGATAGCGAAACGGAGCCCCTTCTCAATAGCGATCGGGGTGATCAGTTCGACGGTCATGTCGACGTTATCACCGGGACGGCACATATCAACGCCCTCAGGGAGTTTGATCGAGCCGGTAACGTCGGTGGTACGGAAGTAGAACTGAGGTCTGTAGCCGGAGAAGAAGGGCTTCTGACGGCCGCCTTCTTTCTCGGTCAGGACGTAGACCTGTCCGACAAAAACGGTGTGCGGGTGGATCGTGCCGGGTTTGCAGAGGACCTGACCGCGCTCGATCTCGTTCTTCTGGATACCGCGGAGCAGAGCGCCGATGTTGTCGCCCGCTTCGGCAGCGTCCATGAGTTTGTGGAACATTTCGATACCGGTGACGACGGTGCTTCTCTTCTCATCGGAGAGACCGACGATCTCGACGGTGTCGTTCATCTTCAGCGTGCCGCGCTCGACACGACCGGTGGCAACGGTGCCGCGGCCGGAGATCGAGAAGACGTCCTCGACGGGCATCAGGAACGGCAGGTCAGCCTTACGGTCAGGAGTCGGGATATAGTTGTCGACGGCGTCCATCAGTTCCTTGATGCAAGCATACTCGGGAGCGGACGGATCCTTCGACGTGGACTCGAGCGCCTCACGGGCGGAACCGCGGATGATCGGAATATCGTCGCCCGGGAAGTCGTACTCGTTCAGAAGATCACGGATCTCCATCTCAACGAGGTCGAGCAGTTCGGGATCGTCGACGATATCGGTCTTGTTCATGAAGACGACGATAGCGGGAACGCCAACCTGACGGGCGAGCAGAACGTGCTCACGAGTCTGCTGCAGAGGGCCGTCGGTACCGGCAACGACGAGGATAGCGCCATCCATCTGGGCAGCACCGGTGATCATGTTCTTCACGTAGTCGGCGTGGCCCGGGCAGTCGACGTGCGCATAGTGGCGCGCCGCGGTCTGGTACTCAACGTGACGGGTGTTGATTGTGATACCTCTTGCCTTCTCTTCGGGGGCGTTGTCGATCTGATCGTACGCCATGAAGTCGATCGTGCTGTCGGACAGGGAAAGGTACTTCGTGATCGCGGCGGTCAGAGTGGTCTTACCGTGGTCAACGTGACCGATGGTACCAATGTTTACATGGGGTTTGGTTCTTTCAAACTTCTGCTTTGCCATTTTGGTTTTCCTCCATAAATTATTATTTGTGTTCTGGTTATTTAACGCACGGAAACCGTGTTGTTAAATCGGGATTACGCCTTCGCGCGGAGTTTGACGATCTCTTCCTGGAGCGACTTCGGCACTTCGGCGAAGTGTCCGGGCTCCATGGAGTAAACGCCGCGTCCCTGCGTCCGGGAACGGAGAGCCGTCGCGTAGCCGAACATCTCGGAGAGCGGAACGTTCGCTTTGACCTGCTGGCCGCCGGCGACCGGTTCCATCGACTCGATCTGTCCGCGACGGGAGTTCAGGTCGCCGATCACGTCGCCGAGATAATCGTCCGGGGTGGTGACCGAAACCTTCATGATCGGCTCGGTGAGCACGGGATCCGCCTTCCGCATCGCATCCTTGAACGCCATGGAACCGGCGATCTTGAACGCCATTTCGGAAGAGTCGACCTCGTGGTAAGATCCGTCGTACAGCGTCACCTTCACGTCCACGACGTTGTAGCCGGCGAGCACGCCCGCCTGCATCGCGCCCTGAACGCCTGCGTCGACCGCGGGAATAAATTCCTTCGGAATGACGCCGCCGGTAACGGCGTTGACGAACTCGTAACCCTTGCCCGGTTCGTTCGGCTCGAGTTTGATCTTGACGTGACCGTACTGACCTTTACCCCCCGACTGACGCGCGTACTTGGTCTCCTGGTCGACCGCCTTGCGAATCGTCTCTTTGTAGGCGACCTGCGGGTTGCCGACGTTGGCTTCGACCTTGAACTCGCGGAGCAGACGGTCGACGATGATCTCGAGGTGGAGTTCGCCCATGCCGGCGATGATGGTCTGACCGGTCTCCTCGTCGGTGTAGGTGCGGAAGGTCGGATCTTCCTCGGCCAGTTTGGCGAGGGCGATACCCATCTTCTCCTGACCGGCTTTGGTCTTGGGCTCGATCGCGACGCGAATAACCGGTTCCGGGAACACCATGGATTCCAGAATGATCGGGTGCTTCTCGTCGCAGAGCGTGTCGCCCGTGGTGGTGGATTTCACGCCGACCACTGCCGCGATATCACCCGTATACACGGTGTCGATATCGGTCCGGTCGTTCGCGTGCATCATCAGGATCCGTCCGAAACGCTCGTACTTGCCCTTGGTCGAGTTGTAGATCTCGCAGCCCTTGGTCAGGGTGCCGGAATACACACGGAAGAAGCAAAGTTTACCGACGTAGGGATCGGTCATGATCTTGAACGCGAGCGCCGAGAACGGTTCGTCGTCCCCGGGGTGACGCTCGTCCTCTTCCTCGGTCTTGGGGTTGACGCCCTTGATCGCGGGAATATCGAGCGGCGAGGGGAGATAGTCGACGACCGCGTCGAGCAGTTTCTGCACGCCCTTGTTCTTGTACGACGTACCGCAGCAGACCGGAACGATCTGGTTATCGATGGTCGCCTTGCGGAGCGCCGCCTTCAGTTCGTCGATCGAGATCTCGTCGCCGTTGCAGAATTTCTCGAAGAGTTCCTCGTCGGTCTCTGCGATCGACTCGATCATCTTGTCGTGGTACTCTTTCGCGAGGTCTGCCATATCGGCGGGGATCGCCTCGACGCGCATATCCTTTCCGAGGTCGTCGTAGTACACGTCGGCTTCCATCGTCATCAAATCGATGATCCCGCGGAAGGAACTCTCCTTGCCGATCGGGAGCATGATCGGGACGGGGTTAGCGTGCAGACGCTCGCGCATCATGCGGATCACGCGGAAAAAGTCGGCGCCGGTGATGTCCATTTTGTTGACGTACGCCATGCGCGGGACTTTGTACTCGTCCGCCTGCCGCCAGACGGTCTCGGACTGGGGTTCGACGCCGCCCTTCGCGCAGAAAACGGTCACGGAACCGTCAAGCACACGCAGCGACCGCTCGACCTCAACGGTGAAGTCGACGTGGCCCGGGGTGTCGATGATGTTGATACGGTGGGTGTTTGCCTTGGTGGCTTCGGGATCGTTGTGGTAGCGCGTAGGCGCCCAGTAACAGGTGGTCGCGGCAGACGTGATGGTGATTCCACGTTCCTGCTCCTGAACCATCCAGTCCATGGTAGCGCCGCCGTCGTGCGTTTCGCCGATCCGGTGGATCCGTCCGGTGTAGAACAGAATCCGCTCGGTGGTCGTCGTCTTACCGGCGTCGATATGCGCCATGATCCCGATATTACGGGTATGGGCAAGCGAATATTCTCTCGGCATTCTGATAAACTCCTCTTACGCGACGCGAATCAGAATCTGTAGTGAGCGAATGCCTTGTTCGCTTCCGCCATACGGTGGGTGTCTTCCTTCTTCTTGAAGGCGCCGCCCATTCCAGCCTTGGCGTCCATGATCTCGTTAGCAAGACGTTCCGCCATGGTCTTTTCCGAACGGGAACGCGCATACGCAACGATCCAACGGAGCCCGAGCGTCTGCCGTCTTTCGGGACGGACCTCCATCGGGACCTGGTAGTTGGAACCGCCGACGCGGCGCGCCTTGACTTCCAGAACGGGCATCACGTTTTCAAGCGCGGCGGTGAACACCTCCAGCGCGTTAACGCCCTGTTTCGCTTCGATCTGGGCGAATGCGCTGTAAACGATCTTCTGCGCTACGCCCTTTTTGCCGTCAAGCATGATGTTATTGATGAGTTTGGTGACCAACTCAGAATGGTACATCGGATCCGGCAAAACTTCTCTTTTTGAAATTTGACCTCTTCTCGGCACTGTACTTCCCTCCTTCACAAATATTCTGTGTTCTCACAGGTACTCGAAAAAATCAATTCTCGTTAGTGCGCATCAACTCGGTAATCTACAAACAGTATTTTTACTATTCACAACTGCGCGAGGACGGCACGGATCCCACGAGGGATCGGGGATTACTTTTTCTTCGGACGCTTGGCTCCGTACTTGGAGCGGCCCTGCATACGGTTCGCAACGCCCTGAGCGTCCAGGGTGCCGCGGATGATGTGATACCGCACGCCGGGAAGGTCACGGACACGACCGCCGCGGATCAGCACGACCGAGTGTTCCTGCAGGTTGTGGCCGATACCGGGAATATAGGTCGTAGCCTCCATTCCGTTGGTCAGACGCACTCTCGCGATCTTACGAAGCGCGGAGTTCGGCTTCTTCGGGGAAACGGTGGTAACCTTGGTGCAAACGCCTCTCTTCTGCGGAGCGGACAGGTCGATCGGCTGATTCTTCAGCGTGTTGACGCCCTTCTGCAGAACCGGGGCTTTGGATTTGTAGACCGGTTTGGCTCTTCCGTTCTTCACCAGTTGGTTAAAAGTCGGCATTGTTTTCCTCCTTCTTCAAAAAATACTGTTTATAGTCACGGCGGTCACCAATCGCCGCGATATAACGAAGTCAAAAGACGATATGGGCATAGTACGCCCTTTTCGTGCGTTCTCTATTTTACCACGGTCACAAAGGGTTTGTCAAGAGTTTTTTTATTATTATAGAGGAAAAAAGGCGGTTTTTACGCACTTTGACACAAAAACGCGGGCGCAAACGGCGAAATCGCCGTTTGCGCCCTGTTCTTTCGGGTGTTTCGGACACGAACTGTCCGTTTGTCAACGGTCAGATATTGACCGTTTCCATCTCTTCTGCCATTTCCTCGTCGAAGACTTCCTCAGAGACGTCGGGCGTGTCGACGTTCTCGACGACGCCGATGCTCCGGTAGTATTCGAGTCCGGTGCCGGCGGGGATCAGTTTACCGATGATGACGTTCTCCTTCAGACCAAGCAGACGGTCGGTCTTTCCGTGGATCGCCGCCTCGGTCAGAACCTTGGTGGTCTCCTGGAAGGACGCGGCGGACAGGAAGGATTCGGTCATAAGAGCCGCCTTGGTGATACCGTGGAGAACCGGAGCCGAGACCGCTTTGCGAAGTCCCTTCTCGCCCGCCTCGATGCGGCGGTCGATCTCCTCGTTCTCCTCGCGGAATTCGAGCAGGTCGACGATCGAACCGACCAGCAGCGACGTGTCGCCCGGATCCTCGATCTTGACTTTTCTCGTCATCTCGCGGGTAATGACCTCGATGTGCTTGTCGTTGATGTCGACGTCCTCGCCGCGGTACACCTTCTGCACTTCGCGGACGATATAGTCGTAAACCGCGTCGACGCCCTTCAGCCGGAGGATATCGGCGGGAGCCAGATGTCCCTCGGTGAGCGGCATACCGGCAGCGACGTAGTCGCCGTCGGCGATCAAAATCTTCATACCGAACGGTACGTCGTACGACTTCTTGCCGTCGTTGAGTTCCGGATGGTCGCCCGACGCCTCAACCTCGATGGTCGAAGTTCTCTTGTCCTGCAGGATATGCGCGACGCCGTTGTACTCGGAAACGATGGCGGGCTTCTTCGGACGGCGCGCCTCAAACAGTTCCTCAACGCGAGGCAGACCTTGCGTGATGTCGGAACCCGCGATACCGCCGGTGTGGAAGGTTCTCATCGTCAACTGGGTACCCGGTTCGCCGATCGACTGCGCGGCGATGATACCGACCGCCTCGCCGATGCTGACCAGTTTGCCGGTCGCCATATCCGAGCCGTAGCAGTGCGCGCAGACGCCGCGTTTCGCACGGCAGCGCAGCACGGTGCGGACGGCGACCTCCTTGATGCCCGCCGCCACGATCGCGTCCGCCTGCGCTTCGGAGATCATGGTGTTCTGCGGGACGATCAGTTCGCCCGATTCGGGATCGGAAACGTCGTCGATGGTGAAGCGCCCGACCAGACGTTCCTTCATGGTCTCGACCACGCTGTGGTCGGTCGCGTCGTCCTTCAGGATGTCGCTGACCACGATGCCGTCGGTGGTGCCGCAGTCGAGTTCGCGGATGATGACGTCGTGCGAAACGTCGACGAGACGCCGGGTCAGGTAACCCGAGTCGGCGGTACGGAGCGCGGTATCCGACAGCGATTTACGCGAGGATTTCGCACCGATGAAGTACTCGAAGATCTTCATGCCTTCACGGAAGTTCGAGGTGATCGGGATCTCCATCGTCTTACCGTTGGTCGCGAACATCAGTCCGCGCATCGAGGCAAGTTGTCTCATCTGCTTGATGGATCCGCGCGCTCCCGAAGTACAGATCATGTTGATCGCGTTGTACTTGTCGAAGCCGGCGTTCATCTTATCGGTGACCTTGTCGGTGGTCTCTTTCCAGATCTGCACGACGCGCTCGTAACGCTCCTCGTCGGAGAGTTCGCCGTCGAGGTAGAGTTCGCGGATCTCGCCGATCCGTTTGTCCGCTTCCGCCAGCAGTTCACTCTTCTCGGGCGGAATGGTCATGTCGTAAACCGAGATCGAGAGCGACGACTTGGTCGAATACTTGTAGCCCATCGACTTGATGTCGTCCAGCACCTTCGCCGCCTCGGAGAACCCGTGCAGTTTGATGGTGCGGTCGACGATCTCCTCGAGTTTCTTCGAAGTGGTCGGGAAATCGATCTCGAGATCGAGCAGTTTGTCGGGATCGCTGCGGTCGACGTAACCGAGATCCTGCGGCAGTTTGCTGTTAAAGATCAGCCGTCCCATCGTGGCGTCGACGAGTTTCTCGTGCAGAACGCCGTCGATCTCCCGCTCCATGCGGACCTTGATGGGCGCGTGGATGCCGATGACGCCGTTTTCGTACGCCATCATCGCCTCGTTCACGTCGCGGAAGATCTTGCCCTCGCCGGGTTCGCCCGGACGCTCGATGGTCAGGTAGTAGGAACCGAGGACCATATCCTGCGAGGGAACCGTCACGGCTCTGCCGTTGACGGGTTTCAGCAGGTTGTTCGCCGAAAGCATCAGGAAGCGCGCCTCTGCCTGCGCTTCCGCGGACAGGGGAAGGTGGACCGGCATCTGGTCGCCGTCGAAGTCGGCGTTGAACGCCTTACAGACGAGCGGATGCAGACGGATCGCGCGTCCCTCGACCAGCACCGGCTCGAACGCCTGAATCGACAGGCGGTGCAGCGTCGGCGCACGGTTGAGCAGAACGGGGTGTTCGCGAATGACGAACTCGAGCGCGTCCCAGACCTCGGGGAACACGCGGTCGACCTTCTTCTTCGCGTCCTTGATGCTGGTCGCCTTCTGGGTTTCGAGCAGGCGCTTCATCACGAACGGGCGGAAGAGTTCGAGCGCCATCTCCTTCGGGAGACCGCACTGATAGATCTTCAGATCCGGACCGACGACGATAACCGAACGGCCGGAATAGTCGACGCGCTTGCCGAGCA
>CAMZBE010000065.1 GCA_947304475.1 uncultured Clostridia bacterium | reverse complement strand
TCTCGGCCTCGTAGGTCGAATAGAAATACGGAATATAACTGTCGAATTCCGACGCGCAACTGTCGATCATCTTGTAGACCGGAACGATGCCGTTCGCGATCCGGAAATCGAAGACTTCGCGCTCGGTCTTCCCCCACAGAACGGCGATCTCCCTGTCCGAAAATCCCTGCCGTTTTGCGTACAGAAGTTCGTCGGGATCTCCCGGATTCTCCCGCAGTCGTTTTTCGGTCTCAACGACGTTGCGGATCTTGCGCAAAAAGAAGCGGTCGATCCCGGTCCTCTCCGCAATCGCGTCGATTCCGCACCCGCGGCGGAGCAGTTCGGCGACCGCGAAGATCCGGTCATCGGTACCGGTCTTGACGTAGTCGAGCAGGTCATCGGTCGGCGTCTCGTCGAACTTCTTGATATGCAAATGATACGCCCCGATCTCGAGCGAGCGAATGGATTTCAAAAAGCACTCTTCCAGCGACGAGCCGATCCCCATGACTTCGCCGGTTGCCTTCATCTGCGTACCGAGCACGTTCGGGACGGTCGAGAACTTGTCGAAGGGGAAGCGCGGGAACTTCGCGACGAGGTAGTCGAGCGAGGGTTCGATCGAGGCGTTGCCGCCCGCGACCGGGATCTCTTCCAGCGCCATGCCGACCGCGATCTTCGCCGTGACGCGCGCGATGGGGTAGCCGCTCGCCTTCGACGCGAGCGCCGAACTGCGCGAAACGCGCGGGTTGACCTCGATCAGGTAGTAGCGGAAGGAATTGGGATCCAGGGCAAACTGGACGTTGCACCCGCCCTCGATTTTGAGCGCCCGGATGATCTTCAGCGCGCTGTCGCGGAGCATCTGGTATTCCTTGTTTGAAAGCGTCTGGGACGGACAGACCACGATCGAGTCGCCGGTGTGAATCCCGACGGGATCGAGGTTCTCCATATTACAGACCGTGATCGCGGTGTCGTTTTTGTCCCGGATCACCTCGTATTCGATCTCTTTATACCCCTTGACGCTCTTCTCGATCAGCACCTCGTGTACCGGTGAAAGCGAGAACGCGTTGGGAGCGAGGTCGAGCAGTTCCGCTTCGGTATCGGCAAATCCGCCGCCCGTGCCGCCGAGGGTGAAGGCGGGGCGAAGCACGACCGGATACCCGATGTGTTTCGCGGCGGCTTGCGCCTCTTCGACCGAGTAGGTGATCTCCGAGGGGATGACCGGTTCGCCGATCGACTCGCAGAGTTCCTTGAACAGTTCGCGGTCCTCGGCGCGCTCGATCGACGCGCTCTTGGTCCCGAGCAGTTCCACGCCGCATTCGGCGAGGATCCCTTTCTTTTCAAGTTGGATCGCGAGGTTCAGCCCGGTCTGCCCGCCGATGCCCGGCAGGATCGCGTCGGGACGCTCGTAGCGAATGATCTTCGCCACGTATTCGAGCGTCAGCGGCTCCATATACACTTTGTCGGCGATCGAGGTATCGGTCATGATGGTCGCGGGGTTGGAGTTGGCGAGGATCACCTCGTACCCTTCCTCTTTGAGCGCAAGGCAAGCCTGCGTCCCGGCGTAGTCGAACTCCGCCGCCTGCCCGATCACGATCGGCCCCGAGCCGATCACCATTATCTTTCTGATATCGCTTCTTTTAGGCATGGTTCCCGCCCCTCTCCATATTCCGGATGAACCGGTCGAACAAATGCGCGCTGTCCCGGGGACCGGGGGCGCTCTCGGGGTGGTACTGCACGCTGAACGCGAGATCGCGCTCGCACGCGACGCCCTCGACCGTCCCGTCGAGCAGATTGCGGTGGGTTACGCGGAGCGGCGTACCCGCAAGACTGTTCTCGTCGACCGCGTAGGAATGGTTCTGCGAGGAAATCTCGATCTTCCCGGTGTCGAGGTCGACGACCGGGTGGTTCCCGCCGCGGTGCCCGAACTTGAGTTTGTAGGTTCTCGCCCCGTAGGCGAGCGACAGGATCTGGTGCCCGAGGCAGACGCCGAAGATCGGATAGCGACCGAGCAGCCCCTTCACCGTCGCGATCGTCTCGGGAACGTCGGTCGGATCGCCCGGCCCGTTAGACAGGAAAACGCCGTCGGGGGACAGCGCCGCGATCCGGTCCGCCGTCGTATCGCACGGCACGACGGTCACCCGGCAGCCCCGCTCGACGAGCGAACGCAGGATATTCAGTTTCATACCGCAGTCGACGGCGACCACGTGAAAACGGGGCTGCTCCGCCGTCGTCTCCCACGGCGCTTTGCAGCAGACGCGCCGCACCGCGTCGTGGGGCAGATCGGTCTTTTTCAGGATCTCCAGTCCCCTCTCGAGCGGCGTGTCGACGCCGCACAGGTACGCCTTCCGGCTTCCGAAATCGCGGATCGAACGGTTCAGTTTGCGCGTATCGACGCCCGCAATCCCGGGGATCCCGTACTTCTCCATCACCTCGCCGAGCGTATTTTCCGCGCGGAAGTTGGAGGGTTCCGGATTGTACTCGCGCACGATCAGCGCGCCGATGGTGGGCGTCGCGGTCTCGTAGTCGTCCGCCGCCATCCCGTAGTTGCCGATCAGGGGATAGGTCATGACCACCGCCTGGTCGGTATAGGACGGATCGGAGAGTATCTCCTGATAGCCGACCATCGAGGTATTGAACACGATCTCAAGCACCCGGTCGGCGTGTGCGCCGAACCCGATGCCGCAGTATTCCTGCCCGTCCTCCAATATGATCTTTTTCGAAGGTTTCTCAAACACGATTCATTCCTCTTTTCGCTCGGAAAGTCTGGTTTCAAAACGGTTTTTTCTCGTGTCGGTCGGAATCTTGGTCGGATAAACGCCGTCAAAGCAGGCGCTGCAGTACGACCGTGTGCCCGCCAGTTCGCCCAGTTTTTCGATCGGCAGAAAACCGAGCGAATCCGCCCCGATCAGGCGCGCGATCTCGTCGACCGTGTGGCGGCAGGCGATCAGGTTGTCCCCCGAATCCACGTCGGTCCCGTAGAAGCAGGGATAGCGGAAGGGCGGCGCCGAAACCCGCATATGAATCTCTTTGGCGCCCGCGTCCCGGAGCAGCGACACGATCCGTCCCGAGGTGGTCCCCCGGACGATGCTGTCGTCGATCAGGACGATCCGTTTCCCGCGCACGACGTCCCCGACCGCCGAGAGTTTGATACTCACCCGGTCGGCGCGCCCTTCGGGGGCGATGAAGGTCCGTCCGATATACTTGTTCTTGATCAGTCCGATGTCGTAGGGAACGCCCGACTCCCGGCTGTACCCGAGGGCGGCGTCCAAGCCCGAATCCGGCACCCCGATCACCAGATCCGCGTCGACGGGATGCGTCCTTGCGAGCACCCGTCCGGCGTTGATGCGCGCCGTATGTACCGACTGTCCGTCCACGACCGAGTCGGGACGCGAGAAGTAGATGTACTCGAACACGCAGAGTTTTTTGGGTTTGGTTTTGCAGTGTTCACGCCGCGAGACCACGCCGTCGTGCGAGAAGATCAGGACCTCGCCGGGTTCGACGTCCCGCACGAACTCGGCGCCGACCGCCGAGAGGGCGCAGGTCTCCGACGCGACGACGTAAACGCCGTCGGGCGTCCGCCCGTAGCAGAGCGGACGGAACCCGTAGGGATCGCGGGCGCAGATCAGTTTCGAGGGCGACATCAGCACCAGCGAGTACGCCCCGTCGAGCACCCCCATCGCCCGGATCAGCGCGTCCTCAATCGAAGGGGCGGTCAGGCGCTCGCGGGTGACGACGTAGGCGATGGTCTCGGTATCGCTCGAGGTGTGAAAGATCGCGCCGGACAGTTCGAGCGCCGACCGGAGTTCCTCGGCGTTTGAGAGATTGCCGTTGTGCGCGATCGCCATTCTTCCCTTCCGGTGGTTGACCTCGATCGGCTGGCAGTTGTTCCGGTTGGTCCCGCCGGTCGTCCCGTAGCGGGTGTGCCCCACCGCCATCGTCCCCTGTGGGAACGACGCGAGCACTTCCTTCGGAAACACGTCGCCGACGAGTCCGAGATCCTTGTGCGATACGAACAGCCCGTCGTCGTTGACCACGATCCCGCAACTCTCCTGCCCTCGGTGCTGCAGGGCGTACAGTCCGCAGTAGCAGAGATGCGCGACGTCGGTCGGCTTGCCGGCGATGACGCCGAACACCCCGCACTCCTCGTGAACGCTCATTTCGTCCCTTCCCCGCTTCTTGCGAACGCCGCGCCGATGAAACCGAGGAAGAGCGGGTGCGGCTTATTCGGGCGCGATTTGAACTCGGGGTGATACTGCACGCCGACGTGGAAGGGGCGGTCGGAAAGTTCCACCGTCTCGACCAGCCTTCCGTCGGGCGAGATGCCCGAGAGCGTCAGACCGGCTTTCCGCATCACCTCGCGGTAATCGTTGTTGAACTCGTAGCGGTGACGGTGGCGCTCGGAAATCTCGCGCTTGCCGTAACAGCGTTCCATCGTCGTCCCGGGGGCGATCACGCAGGGATACGCGCCGAGGCGGAGCGTGCCGCCCTTGTCGATCTCGTCACTCTGTCCGGGCATGAAATCGATCACCTTATGCGCGCACGCCGCGTCGAATTCGCCCGAATGGGCGTCGGAGATCCCGAGAACGTTGCGCGCGTACTCGATCACCGCGATCTGCATCCCGAGGCAGATCCCGAAATAGGGGATCCCCTTTTCGCGGGCGTAGCGGGCGGCGACGATCATGCCTTCGATCCCCCGGCTGCCGAACCCGCCCGGGACGATGATCCCGTCGAGCCCGCCGAGCGTTTCGTCGGCGTTCTTTTCGGTCAGCGTCTCCGAATCGATCCAATGGATCTTGATATGCGTATTGTACGAATAGCCCGCGTGCCGGAGCGCCTCGGCGACCGACAGATACGCGTCGTGCAGCGCGACGTACTTGCCGACGAGACCGACGTGCACGGTGTGGGGGCGGGATTTGATCCGGTCGACCATCGCCGACCAGTCGGCAAGATCGGGTTCCTTGGTTTCAAGACCGAGTTCGCGGCAGACCACCGAAGAGAAGTTCGATCTCTCCAGCATCAGGGGCGCTTCGTAAAGGTTCGGGAGCGTGATGTTCTCCACGACGCAGTCGCGCTTGACGTTGCAGAACAGGGCGATCTTGTCGAAGATCGAGGGTTCGAGCGGCTCGTCGCAGCGCAGGACGATGATGTTCGGGTTGACGCCCATGCCCTGCAGCTCCTTGACCGAATGCTGCGTCGGTTTGGTCTTGTGCTCTTCCGAGCCGTGCAGGTACGGGACCAGGGTGACGTGGATGAACAGACTGTTCTCCCGTCCCACTTCGAGCGAGATCTGCCGCACCGCCTCGATGAAGGGCTGGCTCTCGATGTCGCCGATGGTGCCGCCGATCTCGGTAATGACGACGTCTGCGTCGGAGTGTTTGCCGACGTTGTAGACGAACTCCTTGATCTCGTTCGTGATGTGCGGGATCACCTGCACCGTCGAGCCGAGATACTCGCCGCGCCGTTCCTTGTTCAGCACGTTCCAGTAGACCTTACCGGTCGTCAGGTTGGAGTATTTGTTCAGATCCTCGTCGATGAACCGCTCGTAATGCCCCAGGTCCAGGTCGGTCTCGGCGCCGTCCTCGGTGACGTAGACCTCGCCGTGCTGATACGGGCTCATTGTGCCGGGGTCGACGTTGATATAGGGATCGAGTTTCTGCGCCGCGACCTTCAGCCCGCGCGCTTTGAGCAGCCGTCCGAGCGACGCCGCCGTGATCCCTTTACCGAGACCGGAAACCACGCCGCCGGTCACGAAAATATACTTTGTCATATCGCTTCTCTCCTGTCTTTTTCGGTTTGAAGTTTGAAGTTGTGCTTTTGCCCGCGGCAGAAGTGATGAGTTCGGCTGCCGCCGAATGTTATGATATGATCGCCTTGTTACTTCAAACGTGCCGTCAGGCACTCATAACGTCGCGTAGCGACTCATAACTCATAACTCGCCTCAGGCGATCATACCTGCAAAACGCAACGCGTTTTGCGTCATTCCCATTCCACCGTCGCCGGCGGTTTCGACGTGATATCGTAGACCACCCGGTTGACGCTCTTGACTTCGTTCGTGATCCGGCGGGACGCAATCTCCAGTACGTCGTACGGGATCCGCGCCCAGTCGGCGGTCATGAAATCGTCGGTCGTAACGGCGCGGAGCGCGACGGTATAGCCGTAGGTTCTTGCGTCGCCCATCACCCCGACGCTTCTGGTATCGGTCAGGACGGCGAAATACTGGCTCGGGCGGATCCCCGCCCCTTCGAGTTCCTCGCGGAAGATCGCGTCGACCTCCCGCAGCACGTCCGCCTTATCCTTGGTGATCTCCCCGATGATCCGGACGGCAAGCCCCGGGCCCGGGAAGGGTTGCCGTCTGACCAATTTCTCGGGCAGCCCGAGTTTCAGTCCGACGGCGCGCACCTCGTCTTTGAAGAGGTTTTTCAGGGGTTCGACGATCCCCTCGAAATCCATGACCGACGGCAGCCCGCCGACGTTGTGGTGGCTCTTGATGGTCGAGGCGTCGCCCTTGCCGCTCTCGACGACGTCGGGATAGATGGTTCCCTGCACGAGATAATCGGTCTTGCCGAGCGCCCGGCTCTCGTCTTCAAACACGCGGATGAACTCCTCGCCGATGATCTTGCGCTTCTTTTCGGGCTCGATGACGCCCGCGAGTTTGGAAAGGAACCGCTCTTCCGCGTTGATGCGGACGAAGTTGACGCCGAACCGGTCGCGGAAGACGGTTTCGACCTCGTCGCCCTCGTTCTTGCGGAGCATACCGTGATCCACGAACACGCAGGTCAGGCGGTCGCCGACCGCCCGGTGCATCAGCGCCGCGGCGACCGAACTGTCCACCCCGCCCGAGAGGGCGCAGAGAACGCGCTTGCCGGCAAGCGACTTTTCGTACTCTTTCACCGTCCGTTCGATGAAGTCGTCCATCACCCAGTCGCCCCGGCACCCGCAGACGCCGAACAGGAAATTGGCGAGCATCTTGCTCCCGTACTCGGTGTGCGTCACCTCGGGGTGGAACTGAACGCCGAAGATCTTCTTTTCTTCGTTCGCCATGGCGGCGCAGGCGCAGCCGGCGGTGTGCGCGACGGCTCTGAACCCGTCCGGCAGCACCTTGACGCTGTCGGTGTGGCTCATCCAGCAGACCGACGTTTCGGGGATCCCCTCGAAGAGGGCGCAGGGCTCGACCGTGACCTCGGTCTTGCCGTACTCGCTCCCGTCCAGGGCGGGGGCGATCGTGCCGCCGGCGAGGTACGCCGTCAACTGATGCCCGTAGCAGATCCCGAGGATCGGGATTCCGAGCGAAAGGATCTTCGGATCGCAGTGGGGAGATTCCGGATCGTAGACGCTGTTCGGTCCCCCGGTAAAAATGATCCCCTTGTACCCCTCTTTTGCGATCTCGTCAAGCCCGATCTTGTCGTAGGGCTTGATCTCGGCGTATACGCCCCTCTCCCGCACCCTGCGCGCGATCAGAAGGTCGTACTGTCCCCCGAAATCGAGCACCAGAATCTTTTCGGTCCCTTGCATTGTTCGTGTTCCCCTTTCGCTGTCTTA
>CAMZBE010000064.1 GCA_947304475.1 uncultured Clostridia bacterium | reverse complement strand
GTATCTGCATGATCAAACAACCATTTGCACATCTCTGTTCTCCAAAAAGCAAATTCCAGAGTTTTCAAATCCGTTTTTTCAACCAAATGCCCGCTGCTTTTCTTTTCTATATATCCCTTGTATCCAAACGAACTCCGGAGAAGGGTGAACAAGTAGAAATAAGGCATCAGTTCCAAGTCTGATTTGCTTAACACCCTGATTTTCCGATACTCGTTTATATATCCCACGAAGTTATCTGTATCTATGATCCCGTATTTACATTCTGCGCTCGAAAGTGAGTACGAGCGAATCAGTTCCCAACAAATGGGGATCCTTGAACAACTGGAAAAATCAACTACCGCCTTGACTCTATCGCTTGAAAAAATCAGTTGTAGCACGTTATAATCGCCGTGCGTGTTTTCGGGAGTTAGAGAAGCAAACGGAAAAACGGTTGCGTTAAACGAACTCAATATTTTACACTTGGTTTCAAAATCCTTTGCGATTTTATTGTAGTATTCATCTTCGCAATTCAACCGTGTGAGCAACCGATTAAGTTTCTCGATTTCCCGATCCCCCGACCAGTCGAAAAACCATTTGCGATCAAATCCCAGAGGAAGTTGAACAGGTAGTTCCTCCAAGGCGGTGTTGATTTTCGCCAATACTTTGGCAGCGTCGTAAAGCAACCCCTTCGGCACTTCGTATTTAGGATAAGTGATGCCTTCAATAAAGAATTGCAGGGTACATAACCTGCCCTTGAAATCTTCTATATATCCGCCTTTTTTTGAACGCAAGAAAGTGGAAACGCAAAAACCTCTTTCAGTCAGAAAACCGCATACTGCGATCTCGTTAGATAGCGTCTGATAATCGTATTTTTCCTGATACACTTTGAAAAAGAGTTTGCCGGTATTGCTTTCAATTATAAAACAATTTGCCGACGCTTCCGTCAACTCGGTAATTCCGTTGACGAAAAGCCCCCAAGTTTCGGTTATTAACGTCACTACTTCATAATAAGCAGAATAATCCATAAAGCAACGAACTCCTCGTCTTTATAACGCACTATTCGTAAAAAGAGCAGAGCGGACGGAAAAAGCCGCGTTTTTTGAAACCGCGGCGCGGCGAGTGTCGAGCCGTGCCGCTGACTTCAATCCCATATTGAAGTTCTTTGCCCCGCTTTCTTTCAAGAAAGCGGGCGTTCCCTCTCGTTACTCCTCGTCTCTCCCCTCGAGCAGCGCGAGGTTGCGGAGCAGGGTTTTTCTGCCGCGCCAGGCGTAGGCGCGGGATTGGAACTCGTCCTCGGGCATAGACGCGACGAGGTCGTAGGTGAGGCGCGGGGTGCGGTCGGTTCGGAAAAAAGCGACCGGGGAGTTCGCGTCGCCCGACCTGATCGCGCGTTTGACGTGCGGGCAGGAGATCTGACACAGATCGCACCCCCAGGCGGAGCCGTGCGAGAGGATCAGGTCCTTTTCTTCCGGTGTCAGTTCTCCCTTCTTCTGCGTGACGGCGGAGAGGCAGAGCGAGCCGTTGCCCGATAAGATCCCGGTCGGGCACGCGGCGGCGCAACTGCCGCAGTTTTCGCAGTACGAGACGGCTTGCGGTTCGCGGCAGAGCGGGAAAACGTCGGGCGACACGTCGGTCACCACGTCCCCGATGAAGACGAGCGAGGCGTATTTCGGGTTGATCAGAAGTCCGTTCCGCCCGATCATTCCCAGTCCCGCCTTCGCGGCGGCGTCGGTTTCACTGATCGGGGAGTGATCCCCGTAACTGCGAAAACCCCCGTCCGGGAAAACCGTTTTCAGGTACCCGACCAGTTTTTCGCCGAAGGAGCGGAAGAACAGGTGGTAGTCCCTGGACGCCGCGTAGAGCGAGAGATTTTCGGTCGGCCCGGCGTAGTAGGGGACCAGGTAGAGCAGGACGGTGCGCGGGACGAACCCCGGCTCCCGGTCGAGCAGCCGTTGCAGGGTGACGCGGCAAGCCGAAAAGGGGATCGCGGCGTACTGCGTGATCCCCTCGGACGCGAAAACGGCGTCGAGCGAAGCGTAGTCCACAAGCGATCCCCCCTTTCGGTCGCACGTAAAAACAGTAAAATCAGTAGAAGAAGTCGAACGAGAACCCGTAGATCTCGACCGTGTCGCCGTCGCGCACGCCCGCCTCGCGGAGCAGGTCGATCACCCCGTTCTTTTCGAGCACCTGCTGGAAGCGGTTGAGTTGGTCGTAGTCGTTCAGATTCAACTGCTCCATAAAGTTCGAGAGCCACTTGCCCTCGACGAAAAAGATCCCGTTCTCGCGCCGGACGAAGGTCTGCTTCTCGTCAGCGGCTTCAAGGGCTTTCTTCGCCGCCTCGGTCTCGGGCGTAATCTCGGGTTCGTACTCGCGTACGGGCGGCAGTTTCTCGAGTTCGGTCGCCGCCAGGCGGATCAGTTCGGGCAGTCCCTCGCCGGTTACGGCGGAAACCCGGATCGCCGGGCGACCGAGTTCGGCGGCTTTCTTCTGCACGCGTTCCCAGGCACCTTCGGCGTCGTCGACCGCGTCGGATTTGTTCGCGACGACGATCTGGGGGTGGGTTGCAAGTTCCGGGGAATAGCGGGCGAGTTCACGGTCGATCACGTCGATATCCTCGACCGGATCGCGCCCCTCACAGCCCGACAGATCCACCACGTGGAGCAGCAGGCGGCAGCGGTCGGTGTGGCGGAGAAAATCGTGCCCGAGCCCGAGTCCTTCCGAGGCGCCCTCGATCAGACCGGGAATGTCGGCGCAAACGAATCCGCGTCCCTCACCGACCTCGACCACGCCGAGGTTGGGGGAGAGCGTCGTGAAGTGGTAGTCGGCGATCTTGGGCTTCGCCTTCGAGATCCGCGAGAGGAGCGAGGATTTCCCGACGTTCGGGAACCCGATCAACCCTACGTCGGCGATCATTTTCAGTTCCAGAAGGATCTCCTTCTCTTCGCCCTTGGTCCCGCTCTTGGCAAAGCGCGGGATCTGCCGCGTCGGGGTGGCGAAATGCCGGTTGCCCCAGCCGCCTCGTCCGCCCTTCGCCGCGACGAACTCTCTGTCGCGCGACATATCGAAGAGGATCTTTTTCGTTTCGGGATCGCGGAGCAGCGTCCCGGGCGGCACGAGGATCACCACGTCCTGCCCGTTCTTGCCGTGCATCTTGTCGCCCTTGCCGTCCTCGCCGCGTCCCGCCGCGAATTTGCGGTGAGAGCGGAAAGCGAGCAGGGTGTTCGCCCCCTCGTCCACGCGGAAGACGATACTGCCGCCCCGTCCGCCGTCGCCGCCGTCGGGACCGCCCGCAGGCACGTATTTTTCCCGGTGGAAGGTGACGGCGCCGTTACCGCCGTCGCCCGCCTTGACCGAGATCGTGATCCGGTCGATAAACATGGTTCGTCCTCCGTTACAGGTCCCCGACGTTCTGTTCGCCCTTCTCCCGGATCGTCAGCCGGATCGGCGTGCCGGAAAAAGTGAAGGTCTCGCGGAGACAGTTTTCAAGATAGCGTTGATAGGAAAAATGGAACAGTTCGGCGCTGTTGCAGAAGACCACGAAGGTCGGCGGCGCCGAGCGCACCTGCGTCATATAGTAGATGCGGAGCCGCTTGCCCTTGTCCGAGGGCGGCTGATGCCGCGCCATCGCGTCGGCGAGCAGATCGTTCAGCATCCCGGTCGGTACGCGGAAGTTGGCGGCGGCGTACACGTCGCTTATCATCTTGTAGAGATTGTTGACGCGCTGCCCGGTCTTCGCCGAAACGAAGACGATCGGGGCGTTGGGATTATTGGCGTGGGCGTTCCGGAGGGGGTCGGTGAACTTCTTGACCGAACTGTTGTCCTTTTCGATCGCGTCCCATTTGTTGACCACGATGATCGTGCCTTTGCCGGCTTCGTGCGCGATCCCGGCGATCTTCTCGTCCTGTTCGGTGATCCCTTTCTCGGCGTCGATCATAAGCAGACAGACGTCGGCGCGCTCGACGGCGGTTTTCGCCCGCAGAACCGAGTAGTACTCCACGCTGTCCTCGATCGCGCTCTGGCGACGGATCCCGGCGGTGTCGATAAAGTTGAATTTTCCCTCTTCGTTCTCGATCAGCGTGTCGACCGCGTCGCGCGTCGTTCCCGGGATATCCGAGACGATCGAGCGTTCCGCGCCCGCCAGTCGGTTGACGATCGAGGACTTGCCGGCGTTGGGCTTTCCGATCACGGCGACCGAGATCACGCCCTCTTCAACCTCCCCCGCCTCTTCCTCGGGGAAGTAGGCGAGCACCCGGTCGAGCAGATCGCCGCTCCCCGATCCGTGCAGGGAAGAGAGGGCGATCGGATCCTCGTCGAAGCCGAGTTCATAGAATTCGTAGAACTCGGGCGCGACGTCGCCGATCCGGTCGGATTTGTTCACGCCGATCACGACGGGCTTCCGGCTCTTTTTCAGCATCACGGCGATCTCGCGGTCGTCTGCGAGCAGACCGGAGCGGATGTCGCAGAGGAAGATGATGACGTCGGCGCTTTCGATCGCGACCTCCGCCTGCAGACGCATCTGCGAAAGGATCACGTCGTCGGTCTTCGGTTCGATACCGCCCGTGTCGATCAGGATAAAGCGGCGACCTCTCCACTCGGTCTCGCCGTAGATCCGGTCGCGCGTCACGCCCGGCGTATCTTCGACGATCGAGCGGCGTTCGCCGATCAGTTTATTGAACAGGGTGCTTTTCCCCACGTTCGGGCGACCAACGATCGCCACAACAGGTTTGCTCATGTCGTATCCTTTCATGCAGGGTGGGTTTCATACCTATACAGTTTAGCATTATACCATAATTCCGAAGAAAAGACAAGCGGGAACGGGAGAAAAAAAGACGCGCGCCCGCGCCGCGTGAAAAAAAGCGGCGAAAAGGGGGCGGAAAGCGCGCTTTGACCTTGACAGAACGCGCGCTTTGCGGTACAATGGAAATGGTAAAAACGATCCACCGCCGCGCGGCGGAATACGACTGAAGGAGCCATTATGAACCAAGCCGAAAAGACGGTCCTCGCCGAGACGGCGAACCGTGTCCGGATCGGGATCCTTGACGGCGTTTACAACGCCGGTTGCGGGCACCCCGGCGGATCGCTCTCGATCGCGGAACTGCTGACCTACCTCTACTTCAAGGAGATGAAGATCGATCCCGCGAACCCGAAGGCGGCGGATCGCGACCGCTTCGTTCTCTCGAAGGGGCACACCGCCCCCGCCCTCTACGCGACGCTCGCCGAACGCGGCTTCTTCCCGGTGGAAGAACTGAAAACCCTGCGCAAGATCGACAGCCGCCTGCAGGGGCACCCTGATATGAAGGGGATCCCCGGCGTGGATATGTCGACCGGATCGCTCGGGCTCGGGATCTCCGCCGCCTGCGGCATGGCGCTCGCCGGCAAAACGGCGGGTAAGGACTACCGCGTCTACACCGTTCTCGGCGACGGGGAGAGCGAGGAAGGACAGGTGTGGGAAGCCGCGATGTTCGCCGCCCACTATAAACTCGACAACCTCGTCGCGATCGTCGACTGGAACGGTCTGCAGATCGACGGGACGGTCGAAGAGGTGATGAATCCGACGCCACACAACCTGAAGTTCTCGGCGTTCGGTTGGAACGTGATCTCGATCAACGCCCACGATTTCGACCAGATCGAGGCGGCGTTCGCCGCCGCGCGCCAGGTCAAGGGAAAACCCACCGCGATCATCGCGAAGTCAATCAAGGGCAAGGGTGTCTCGTATATGGAGAACGCCGTTCAGTGGCACGGCGCCGCGCCCAAAGAGGATCTGTACCGCGTCGGGCTTGCCGATCTCGGACTTTCGCCCGAGGAGATCGAAGGGAGGTTCAAACAGAATGGCTGATAAGATCGCAACCAGAGAAGCGTACGGGAAAGCGCCGACAAGTATCCCTTCGTGGTCCTTGACGCGGATCTCGCGCAGGCGACCAAGACCTGCCTGTTCGCAAAAGAACACCCCGACCGGTTCTTCGACTGCGGGATCGCCGAGGGCAACATGATGAGCGTTGCCGCCGGGATCGCCTCGACCGGCACGATCCCCTTCGTATCTTCGTTTGCCATGTTCGCCGCCGGACGCGCGTTCGAGCAGGTGCGCAACTCGGTCGCCTATCCCCACCTGAACGTCAAGATCGGCGCGACGCACGCCGGGATCACGGTCGGAGAGGACGGCGCGACGCACCAGTGCTGCGAGGACTTTGCCCTGATGCGCGTGATCCCCGGAATGACGGTGATCTGCCCCGCCGACGGTCCCGAGACCTACGCCGCCGTCGAAGCGGCGCTGAAATGGGACGGTCCGGTCTACCTTCGCTTCGGTCGGTTTGCCGTTCCCGAAGTGACGGCGGGAGAGGGCGTCGCCCCGTTTGAGATCGGGAAGGGAAGACTGCTCCGCGAGGGCAGCGACGTCACGATCGTCGCGATCGGTTATATGGTGCATCTCGCGCTCGAAGCCGCGGAGATACTCGCCGCCGAGGGCATTTTTGCCGAGGTGATCGACCTGCACACCCTGAAACCGATCGACGCCGAACTGCTGGTGAAGTCGGTCGAAAAGACCGGCGCCGTCGTGACGGCGGAAGAGCACAATATCATCGGCGGGCTGGGATCTGCGGTCAGCGAAACGCTTGCCGAGAACCGCCCCGTGCCGGTTGAACGCGTCGGCGTGCGCGATACCTTCGGACGGAGCGGTAAGGTGCCGCAGTTGCTCGAACTCTACGGGCTGACGTCCGCCGAGATCGTGACACGCGCAAAAGCCGCGATCGCCCGCAAAAACTGAACGGAAAAAGCAAACGCCCGCGCAAACTGCGCGGGCGTTTTTCGTTTTGTTTGGGAAGGGTTCAGTTCGTTTTTCTGTACGTGATCCGTCCGTTGGCACACTGGACGACGAATTGGTTTGCACCGCTGATCCACCCGTCCTCTTTTTCGATCGCTTCCCATTCTTTTTGAGTGCCTTTGAAGAAGATCACGGAAAGATACGGGCAATCCTGAAACGCGTTCTGCTTGATCCGGGTGACGCTTGCGGGGATCGTAACGCCGGAGAAAGCGTCCCCGTGCTTTACGTTCCGAACGGTCTCGGTCCCTTCGGCGATGAAAACGTGTCCGGAGTTGTTATTGATTCCTTTCAACGTGATGATCAACTGGATTACGAAAAGAACGATCGCTATGAAAACGAGAATGAAATAATCCGTTGTTCTCGTTTCGCGGCATCCAACGTAAACAAGAGTAACGAAAAGCGCGGAAAACGTCGGAAAAACGGCGAGAATGCCGATCCGGCGTATCCGGAAGGCTTTACACATGATTATTCCGCCGACGAAGAGGGCGGCGGCGAAGACGAGCCAAACGGGAATGGCGTTGTCGATCGACATTGACAGCAAACAGCCGGATAACATGACGCCGAATACCGTCAGGATCGAGTAAAGGCGGAGAAAAACGGCGGATGCCGCTTCTTTTTCCGCGTCGCGACGAAGGGCATCCTCGAGTTCAACGGCTTTCTGCTCACAATGTCTTGCCCGCTCAGCGGCGTCGCGATACGATCCGATGGCACGGAACTGATTTGCCGCCTGATAGCAAAGAGTAAGGTTGTCGAGCGGGA
>CAMZBE010000063.1 GCA_947304475.1 uncultured Clostridia bacterium | reverse complement strand
AGACGCCGCTGCCTGTGCTCGAACCCGCCCTTCCGCCCGCGCTGCCCGCCCCGGGAAACGGGGAACGGGAAGCGTCGTAACGCAAGGCGGGAAAGGGAAAAATCAAGACCGCCCCCCGGGCGAAAATGAGATACGGAGCGCCGCTTGCGGCGCTCCGTATGATATAGCCGCCTTGCGGCGACTATGATATGTTTCTGCGAAATATGATATACCGCCCGTGTAAAAGCACGGGCGGTATGATTTATGCGGGGGGAGACGCCTTTTCGATTTCCCGTTTGCGTTTCCGGAACAGGACCAGAAAGATCACGATATCCACGGCGAGCGTGATCGCCCACGAGACGGGATAGGATGTCATCAGCGTCCGGAGCGTCGGGGAGTGCGGCACGACGAAGACGATCCAGAGGATGCGCAGACCGCAGATGCCGCCGATCGCGACGGCGGTGGGGAGAAGCGAGGCGCCCATGCCGCGGATCGCGCTCGAGATCACGCCCATAAATCCGCAGAGGAAGTAGGTCCCGACCACCAGCGTCAGGCGGGAGAACGCCACCTGCATCGATTCGGGCGAGTCGGGGAGATAGAGTTTGACCAGCGGCTCGCGGAACAGAAGGATCGCGCCGTCGACCGCCGCCCAGAAGAGCAGAACGTAGACGAGGCATACCAACACCGCCCGCCCGATCCGGCGCAGGTTCTTCGCCCCGTAATTCTGCCCGACGAACGCCATGCTCGCCGCGTCAGGGGCGTTGATCGCCGTCCATCCGAAGCCCTCGAGACTTGCCGCGGCGGTCGAGCCGGCGATCACGACGTCGCCGAAGGAGTTGATGGTCGACTGGATCAGCACGTTCGAGAAGGAGAACAGACTGGATTGGATCCCCGCAGGGACGCCGTGCCGCAGGATGCGGAGCAGTTGGTTCTTTTTCAGGGAGAGTTTGCGAAGCGACAGGCGGCAGGCGTTGTTCAGCCGGGAGAGGAAGAAGAGCGCGGCGACGGCGGAAAGATACTGGCTGACAATCGTGGCGGTCGCGACGCCGGCGACCGACATGGAGAACCCGATCACGAGCAGAAGGTTCAAACCTACGTTGACCAGCCCCGCGCCGCCGAGGATAAAGAGCGGACGGCGCGCGTCGCCCGAGGTGCGCAGGATCGCCGCGCCGAAGTTGTAGACCATGTTGGCGGGCGTCCCGCAGAAATAGATGCGGAGATAGAGCGAGGCGTCGTCGATCAGCGTGTCGGAGCAGTTCATCCAGGAGAGAAAGGTCGGCGCGAAGATAAACCCGACCGCCCCGACCGCGACGCCGAGGATCGCAGAAACGGCGATCGCCGTGTGCGTGAGCGCCGACGCCTCGCGTTCGTCGCGCGCTCCGAGCGCGATCGCGATGGTAACGCTCGATCCGACCGACAGACCGAGGAACAGACCGACCAGCAGATTAATCAGCGATCCGGTGCAGCCCACGGCGGAGATCGCGTGATCTCCGTCCTCGACGAACCGACCGAGAACGACCAGGTCGGCGGCGTTGTAGAAGAGCGAGAGAAGCCCGGTCAGAACGACCGGGAGCGCAAAGGCGAAAACCCCCGGAAACAGGGGGCCGCTTACCATATTCAGTTTGCGCGCGCGGGGGCGCGACGCCCCCGGGACGGGCGGTTTTTGTCCCGCGTCGGCGCCGGTGGTTTTCGGTTCCATGGGAACGACCTTTCAAAAACGGTCAGAACTCGTTTTTCAGACTTCTTGCAAAGAGTTGTTTGATACTGTCGGCAAGCGACGCCCCGTGATAGAGGACGTCCTCGACGGCGCGGCAGATCGGGAGATCGACGCCGGTCTTGTCGGCAAGAGCGGTCAGCGCGCGGACGGTGTAGTACCCTTCCGCGAGTTCGCCGTATTCCTCGCACCGGGCAAACGCCTCGCCGAAGCGGCGGTTGTGACTGTAGGGCGAGAACAGCGTCGCTTCGTAGTCCCCGAGGTGGCAGAGACCGTAGGCGGACGACGGGTTTCCCCCGACCGCCCCGATCAGGCGGGAGATCTCGAGCGTGCCGCGCGACATCAGCGCCCCTTTTAAGGACGGGATCCCGAGTCCGTCGAGGAAGCCGGCGGCGATCCCGACGACGTTCTTGGCGGCGGCGCCGATTTCGTTGCCCGTCAGGTCGCGCCCGTAGTAGAAGCGAATCAGATCCCCCGAGAAGGCGTCGACCAACGCGGTTTTGGTCCCCTCGTCGGCGCTGTCGATCACCATGCAGTTGGGGATCCCCGCGCAGAACGCCTGCACGTGTCCGGGACCGATCCAGACCGCGATCTTCGTGCGGTTGCCGAGTTCCTCGGACGCGACCGTCGAGAGCCGTTTGCCGCTCCCGATCTCCAGTCCCTTCATGCAGAGCACCGTCGTTTTCGGCAGGGAGGGCAGAGCGGAAAGGGTTTTGGAAAACCCGCGCAATTCCTGCGACGGGATCGAGATCACGAGGATCTCCGCGCCGTCGAGGACGCGCTCGAGCGAGGTTTCGAGTTTCACGCCGGCGGGCAGTTCCATCAGGGCGTTCCTGCGCGTCGCGAGCAACTCTTCCATGCGGCGGGAACCGGCTCTGCCGTACAGGGCGACGGCGTGACCGACGTCGGACAGATACTTGGCGATGAAGGCGCCCCATCTGCCGCATCCGGCGACGGCAATTTTGTAAAGTTTTCTTTGCATATCGTTTCCTTTCGGGTTCAGGTGGGGAGAAGTCCGGTCAGGGATGCGGTTTTGACGGGGCACGTTCCGCATTCGCCGAGGCGGCGGGGCAGAACCAGTTCGAGCGTTCCGTTTGGGGCGAGCGCCGACAGTTCGGCGGCAAGTTCGCCGTCCCCGATCAGCACCGAGTGCGGGAGCCCGTGATAGGTCAAAAGTCCGGTGAGGTCGGAGAGAAAGTCGCGGCGGCAGAAGCCGTTCTTGCGGGCGATGCGCGTCGACATCGCCAGCCCCATCGCGATCTCCTCGCCCGGCGTGAGTTCGCCGCCCGCCGCGCGGTTCGCGGCGGCGCCGAGGATCCGTCCGCCGTCAAGTAGGCGCGAAGCGCCGACACGATCGGGATCGGACGACAGAAAGTCGAGTTTGATCGACAGGCAGCGGCGGACCAGAGCCGGGTAGTCGATCTCGCCGTAGAGCGGATCGAACAGCGTGCGGTCGAAGAGAACCGCGTACCGGATCGCCCGGGCGATCCCTTCCCTTTTCAGGTCGTCGGGTTCGCTCGAAAGGAACCGCGGATCGCAGAACACCGCGCGTGGGAGCGGAAGCGGCGGTGCGCCGGTCGTGCCGCCGACGGCGGAATCGAGCATGGCGGAGAGCGTCGTCGGCAGATAGACGCAAAAACCCCCCGGGAACCCCTCTTTCAGGGCTTTCCCCACGGCGTCGAGCAGCGAACCTCCGCCGAGGACGACCAGTGCGTCGTTTTCTGCCGGCGCCGCGTCGCAGAGCGCCCGGGCGACGGTTGCCGCGCCGTGATCCGCAAGGTCGATACGGTCGACCGACAGCCCCGCTCCCGACAGCGATGCTTCGGTTTCGTCCCCCCACAGGGCGCCGACGGTTCGCGCGGCGAGCAGGACGGTGCGCGCCCCTTTTCCGACGGCGGAGCGAAGCAGGTTTCCGGCGTCCCGGAGCAGCGTTTCGCCGATCAGGACGTCGCAGGGCGTCGGTTTGAGAACGGACAGTCGTTTCACGGGCGGTCTCCTTTCCCGGTTTCGTCTCCATAGATTATACAGCAAGCCGCCCGGAATGTCAAACGGTTTTGCCCGATTTGCGCGTTTGGATAACAAACCTTCCGCCCGCGCGTTTTTGCTTTCCCGCAAATGTTTACATTTTCCGACATATGTGATACAATAGAAAAAAAGAACCGCAGGGGGAGAACGCAATGGTTTCGAGGATATACAGCGCCGGGATCGTCGGCGTCGAGGGGTTTGAGGTGACGGTCGAATGCAGCGCGTGGAACCGGATCCCGCTTTTCGAATTGGTCGGGCTGCCCGACGCCGCCGTGAAAGAGGCGAAAGAGCGGGTGCGCAACGCCTGCGAGAACGTGGGGATCCCCTTCCCGTCGCTCGAACTCACCGTCAACCTCGCGCCCGCCGACCGGAAGAAAGAAGGGGCGGGCTTCGATCTGCCGATCCTGTGCAGCATCCTGCAGTGCGCGGGGCGGATCCCGCGCGACCTCGATCTTTCCGCCGTCTCGATGGTCGGGGAACTCTCGCTCTCGGGCGAGATCCGGCCGGTGAACGGCTGTCTCTGCTTTGCGCTCGCCGCCCGCGACGCGGGGCGGAAGATTCTTTACGTGCCCGAACAGAACGCGCGCGAAGCGGCGGTGGTCTCGGGCCTGACCGTCTACGGCGTGCGGGATCTGTCCACCCTGATCGCGCATCTGAACCGCAAGATTACCCTCGAACCGACCGTGTTCGACCGGGCGGATTTCGTCCCGGACGAGGGCGGCGACGCCCCGGATTTCTCGGAGGTAAAAGGGCAAGAGAAGGCGAAGCGGGCGCTTGAGATCGCTGCCGCCGGGGGACACAACGTGCTGCTGATCGGGCCTCCCGGTTCGGGCAAGTCGATGCTCGCCAAACGCCTGCCCTCGATTTTGCCGCCCCTGACCTTTGACGAGGCGCTCGAGACCACGAAGATCCATTCGGTCGAGGGGATCCTCGGCGGGCGCGGGTTGGTCGTGCGCCGCCCCTTCCGCGCGCCGCATCATACGGTCAGCCCCGCGGGCTTGACCGGCGGCGGGAGCCAGCCCCGGCCGGGGGAGATCTCGCTCGCGCACAACGGCGTTCTGTTTTTGGACGAGTTACCCGAGTTTCCGAAATCGGTGACCGAGATCCTGCGTCAGCCGCTCGAGGACGGGCGGGTGACGGTGACGCGCGTGCTTGCGAAAACCACCTATCCGGCACGTTTTATGCTGGTTTGCGCCATGAACCCCTGCCGATGCGGGTATTACGGGGATCCCACCCACGTTTGTACCTGTACCCCCGAGCAGGTGCGGCGGTATCTGTCGAAGATCAGCGGACCGCTGCTCGACAGGATTGATATTCAGGTGGAAGTGCCCGCCGTGACCTACGACGAGATGGCGGATAAAACCCGTTCGGGGGAAAGTTCCGCCGTCATCCGCGAACGCGTGAACGCCGCCCGCCGCTTTGCGGAAGAACGCGCCGCCGAAAAGGGGTTGGCGTCCCGGTCGAACGCCGCGATCCCGCCGAAGGAGATCGCCGCGCTCTGTCCGCTCGAACCGGCGGCGGAAGCCCTGCTCCGCGACGCGTTTGAGAAACTCGGGATGTCGGCGCGCGGACACGATCGCGTCCTGCGCGTCGCGCGGACCATCGCCGACCTCGCGGGTTCCCCGACCATCGCCGCCGCCCATATCGCCGAGGCGATCCAGTACCGCTCGCTCGACCGCAAATATTTCCGTCAATAATATACGCGCGGGTACGCCCGCGGGGGACGAGGGAGATACGTCCACTTTCTTGTAAGAAAGTGGAGCAAAGAACTTCAATAAGGGAAAGATATAAGCGGAACGGCTCGTAACTCGCCGTTCCGCGGTTCTATAGACGTTATTTTTGATATAATCTTTGCTTGGAGGATAAAAGACGCCCGGTTTTTGCCGAGCGGCGAAGTTTTCCACAGGAGTTGGAAAAAGCGACGTTTTACCCAACCTTTTCCCGCGTTTTTCCGTCTTATTGTCGGACGGCAAAAAAGACGCCGTTCGCGCTCCGAAGAAAAACGAAAGGAATCCCCGATGAAAGAGTACGGCGAAAAAAGCGATCAGGTGCTCGTGGAACTGACGCTGCTCGGCAACGAGCAAGCGTTTTCCGAACTGGTAACGCGGCACGAAAAGGCGGTCAAAGGCACCGCCTTTAAGGTCACGCAGAACCCGTGGTCCGCCGAGGACGCCGCGCAGGACGCCTTCGTTTCCGCGTGGATGCAACTCGACGCGCTGAACGACCGTTCGCGCTTCGGGCCCTGGGTGTGCGCCATCGCGAAGAACTGCGCCCGTGACCTTGTGATCCATTATCGCAACACGGTTCCGGACATTTCTCTGCAAATTCCGGACGAGGGCGATCTGCCCGACGCGGCGTTTGCAAAAGAAGAGGAGAAACGGGAACTGCACGACGCGGTGGGGACGCTCACCGAAAAGATCCGGGACGTCGTGCGGCTGCACTATTTCGAGGGGTATTCCGTGGACGAGATCGCCGCCAGACTGTCCCTGCCGGCGGGGACGGTCAAGTGGCGCCTTTCCGAGGGGCGAAAACAATTACGGAAGGGGTACGGTATCGTGGAAAAAGAGTATAAAGAAAACGAAGCCCTGCTTGCCCGCGTGATGCGGCAGGTGGAGGAACTCAAACTCTGGCGGCTGAAAAACGACAGGACGGGGTTTGAAGAGGATTATCGCCGCGTGCTTTCCTCGGTCGAGGCGCTCGACGAAGGAAAGGAAAAACTGCACGCGCTCGCGGACGTGTGGATCATGGGCTACTGGTGGCTTCCCGGCAAGAAAAACGACGACGTCCTTGAGAAGATCAAGCAGGCGGCGCTCGAAAGCCACAACGAGGACGTAATGGAGGCGGTCGTCTGGGAAAAGATCGGCGGCGGAGAAAAGGAAGATATCTCGTATATCCGCGACGTCGCCGTTCCGTTTCTTGAGGAACACGGGTTCGTCAAGGCGCTCGGCTACGCGTGGTTCTGGTACGGCGTGGCTTGGCTGAACCAAAAGGACGGGGAAAAGGCGCTCGCCGCGTTCCGGCGCGTGACCGAGATCCTCGATCCCTCTTACGTGTATCACGCCGCCGCGCTTGCGGCGAACCGGGCGACCGAAAAGGTCTTCCGCACGCTTGAAAACGGAAGCAAAATGCTTCACTGGAGCGTTACCGGAGAAGATGTTCGTCAGATCGGGAACAAAATTTATCTCTGGGCGCAGCCCGGGTATAAGCGCAACGTTTTTATTCAGACCTGCGCAGGGCCGTTCTGGAACGCCGCCGCCTGCGACAACCTGATCTGGGATCCGGGCGCGAAGCCGGGCGATACCGTCGTCTCTTCCGACGGGCAGATGGTCTGGACATTGCTCGAAACCGACCGGACGGTAAAGACGCCGGCGGGGACGTTTGCGGGGTGCGCGATCACGAAGGTCAGCGGTGAGCACCGCGGCTTGACCGAAGTCGAAACCGCGTTTTGCCCCGGCGTCGGGATCGTGTGGCAGAGAGCCGTTCGTTTTGACGTCGAGAACGAGTGGTATCTTGCGCGCTGGTCGGTGACGGGCGGCGAGGGGGCGCTTCCCTTCGCGCCGGGCAACGTCTGGGAGTACACGAGCGACACGCTTCCGAAAGAGATGACCTTCCATGAGATCTCGCACCGTTTCGAGGTCGTTTCGTCTGAAAACGGGAAGGCGAACCTTTCGGGCGTTATGGTCGTTGATTGCGCCGGATTTGTCGATACGTGGTCGGGAAAGATGCGCGAACTCCAAGCCTGCTACTGCACCAGCCCACTCGGCGAAGACGAGGAACTGCAGGACGTCGACGTAGAAGCCATGCTCGCCCGGCTTTCGGAACTCGCCGCGACCAAGCGCGAGAAG
>CAMZBE010000062.1 GCA_947304475.1 uncultured Clostridia bacterium | reverse complement strand
ATAATCTTAAAGAGAAAACGGCGAAAGGATGTTGCCCATGATCCGTAAAAAATGGTTTCTGTATCTGACCGAGTTTTTCTCCGGAATGAGTGTGATGGCGGTCGAACTCGGCGCTTCGCGACTGCTCGCCCCGTATTTTTCGTCCAGTCAGATCGTCTGGACGCTGATCATCGGGACCATCATGATTGCGATGGCGCTCGGCAACGTGCTGGGCGGGCGGCTGGCGGACAGGAACAAACCCGACCGGCTCTACCTTCTGCTTCTGATCGACGCGATCTGGATCGGGTTGATCCCGTTCGTTGCCAAATACGTGATCGCGGGAATCAGTTTCCTGTTCGCCCTGTTCGTCAAGTCGAACTTCCTGATCTGGGCGTCGCTCGCGTCCTGCCTCATCCTCTTCGTCGGTCCCTGCCTGATCCTCGGCATGATCACGCCGTCGCTCATCAAGTACGCCGTCCGCAGTCTTGAAAACAACGGGCGGATCGTCGGCGAACTCGAGGCGCTGCAGACCGTCGGGAGCATCATCGGCACCTTTATCCCGACCTTCGTGACCATCCCGCTCTGGGGAACGGCGGTCACCTTTATCGTCTTCGCGTCGATTCTGCTGACGCTCGCCCTGATCTACCTGATCGCCGGGCGGCTTTCGCGCCTGCCGCTGGCGGCGTTTGCGCTTCTCGTCGTTCTGGCGTTCGTCCTCTCCCCCCGCGTCACCTACTCGTTTTCGCGCGAACGTATCGTCTACGAAGACGAGTCGATCTACAACTATCTGCGCGTCGAGGACACCGAGAGCGAGACCATCCTTTCGACCAACGTCCTCTTCGGCGTGCAGTCGATCAAGCGCAAGAACGCCGACCTGACGGGTAACTACTACGACTACGCGCTCGGCGCGAACTATATGGTCAACGGAGCCGAGCCTACTATGCTGATCCTCGGCATGGGGTGCGGCACCTTCGCGTCCGAAACGCTGAAATACACGCCCCAGTTCAAAATCGAAGGGGTGGAGATCGACCGCAAGATCATCGACCTGACCTACGAATACTTCGACCTTGATCCCGCCGTCCGGGTGGTCGAGTTCGACGGGCGGGCGTACCTGAAAGACGCCGGGATCTACGACGTCATCATGGTCGACGCGTACCGGGATATCACCATTCCGTTCCAGATGTCGAGCGTCGAATTCTTCTCGCTCGTGCAGGAGCACCTTGCCCCCGACGGGGTGTTGGTGGTCAACCTGAATATGGTCGCCGACGTCAAGGACAACATCAACGACTATCTGAAAGATACGATCAACCGGGTGTTCCGCGTGGTCTACGAATGTCCGACCGACGAAACCAACTGCATCCTGTTCGCTTCCGATAATCCGTCGATCCTGAACGTCTTCGACCGCAAGACGGCGCCGTTGACCGGTCCGATCCGTTCGATGATGGAGCGGGTGCGCGCCAAAACGGTTCTGACCGGGAAGGGCGATCATATTCTGACCGACGACCGCGCCCCGGTCGAACTGCTCGGAATGAAGGTACTCGACGCCATGATCCGCGAGGAACTCGACTACTACCGCGAACTCTTCCGCGGAAAGAGTATTTCCGAGATGCTCGAACTGCTGAACTGACGGGGGACGAACGCTTGCTGAAAACCATTCTTTTCGATCTGGACGGAACGCTGCTCCCGATGGAGGAGCCGCGGTTCCTCGGCGGCTATTTCGGGCTTCTGACCAAGACCATGGAGCCGCTCGGATTTGACGGTAAGGAACTGGTCCGCGTACTCTGGCAGGGGGTTGCCGCGATGGTCGCAAACGACGGGACCAAAACCTACGAAGCCGTATTCCGCGAGGTCTTCGCCCGGTGCTATCCCGACCGCGACGCCGACGCCGATCTCTTGCATCTCGAAAATTTCTACCGCACCGAATTCGATCGGGCGCGCGTCTTCTGCGGATACAATCAAGCGGCGGGAGATACCGTCCGGGAACTCAAAAAGCGGGGGTTTTCGCTGATCCTCGCGTCAAACCCCGTCTTACCGCGCTTCGCGCAGGAGACGCGGCTCAAGTGGGCGGGGGTGGATCCGTCCGCCTTCTCGTTCTTCACCTCCTACGAGAACTTCTCGTTTTCCAAACCCAATCCCGACTACTACCGCGCGATCCTTTCGGCGTGCGACCTCGATCCCGCCGAGTGCCTGATGGTCGGCAACGACGCCGAAGAGGACGCGGCGGCGGAGAGCGTCGGGATCCCGGTCTTTCTCTTGACCGACTGCCTTATCAACCGCAAGGAAAGGGATATCACGCGCTACCCGCGCGGGAGTTTTCCCGAACTGATGCGCGCGATCGAGAGCCGCGCCTGATATACCGTTTTTCACCCGGTCGGACAACCCGACCGGGATTTTTTGTTTTTTTCAGTTGGCTTTCAGTTTGCGGGTTTATACTGGCGTCAGACGAAGGAAAGGGCGGGACTGCAGCAAGGAACGACGTCTTGAACACCCCCTTTCCGGAGTCGTCGAAACGAATACCGACCGAAAAAAGGAGAACCGTTATGAAAAAGATACTGTTCATTCTGCTGATGCTGGCGCTCGTCTGCTCGTTTGCCTCCTGCACCGTGGAATACAACGACGACGCGACCGAAACAACGACCGCCGTTCCCGCCGTCTCCACCGCGACGCCCGCAACGACCTTAGAACCCGCCGCAACGACGGCGGAAGAGGAACCCGAGGGATACGCGATCACGTTTACGTGCGACGAATTCGTTTCGGTCGCGGTCTACGAAACGCAGGACCTGACGGGTGAGGGATCCGCCCCCGACGGCGCGGTCTCGCGCGACGCGGACACCGGGATCCCGACCAAAGCCGACGGACAGGTGAACTTCGTGCTCACCTTTACCGAGGGTTACGAACTCGACGAGATCGCGATCACGGGCGAGTACAATAAACTGAAGGGCTCCGCCGACACCGGGACCGAAAACGGCTACCGCATCACGAAGGTCGCCGGGGATCTGTCCGTTTCGGTGACTTCACGTCCGATCGGCTCGGGTGGGGACGACAGCGCAAACGGCTACGCCGTGGCCTTCGTCGCCGACGAAAACGTGACCGTCACGGTCTACCCGACGCAGAATATGAGCGGCACGGGCGCCGAAACGAATACCGCCGCGTCCCGCGACGGCGCGACCGGAGCGGCGACCATGACCGACGGGCAGGTGAACTTTGTCCTCTCCTTTACCGAGGGCTATGAACTCGACGAGATCTCGATCACGGGAAACTACAAGAACCTGAAAGGTCCGGATGACACCGGCGCCGAAAACGGCTATCGCATCACGAAAATCGGAAGCGCGCTGACCGTCACGGTGACGGCGAAACAAAAAGGGTAAAATCGAAAAAACCGCATTACGGTTACGAACGTCGGGCAACCGGCGTTCGTTTTTTTCGCGCGTTCGGCTTCCCTTTCATATCCTGTGTATGACGGAATGAAAAAGGAAAGGCAAACGGAAAACCAAAATGCTGCAAACGCTCCCGGGACTTCTGCTCCCCTTCTTCGGTACTGCCGCGGGCGCCGCCTGCGTATTCTTTCTCTCGGGTTCGCTCTCGCTGCGCCTGTCGCGCGCCCTGACCGGGTTCGCGGCGGGGGTGATGGTCGCCGCCTCTGTCTGGAGCCTGCTCCTGCCCGCGATCGAACAGGCGGAATCCTACGGACGCTTCGCGTTCTTCCCCGCCGCCGTCGGGTTCTGGGGCGGGATCCTGTTCCTTCTTCTGCTTGATCGTCTGATCCCGCATCTGCACGCCGGAGCGAGCCGGGCGGAAGGACCGCGCAGCCGCCTGACGCGCGTGACCATGACGGTTCTTGCCGTGACGCTTCACAATATCCCGGAGGGGATGGCGGTCGGCGTCGTGTACGCCGGACTGCTTGCCGGTTCTCCCGAGATCACGGCGGGCGGCGCGTTCGCTCTTGCGCTCGGGATCGCGATCCAGAACTTTCCCGAGGGGGCGATCGTCTCGCTTCCCCTCTGCGCCGCGGGAAAGCCGAAGGGACGCTCGTTTCTGTCCGGGGTGCTCTCGGGGATCGTTGAACCGGTCTTCGGATTGCTCACTGTCCTGGCGGCGGAGGCGTTCTTCCCCACGATGCCCTATCTGCTCGCGTTCGCCGCGGGCGCGATGGTCTACGTCGTGGTCGAGGAACTGATCCCCGAGGCGTCGGCGGGCGAACACTCGGATCTCGGCGTGCTCTTCTTCTCGGTCGGGTTTACCGTGATGATGATCCTCGACGTGGCGCTCGGGTAAAGGGAAACGCGCTCTTTCTCAGAAGAAAGAGCGGCAAAGAACTTCAATAAGGATAGAAGTTGTGACTCGACTCGTGACCCGTCGAGTCACGGTTTCAAAAACGGAACTGTCTCGAATTGCCCTGCTTTGCGTTCGGGACGTTGAAAGACGCCGTCACCTGTCGTCGACGCGTTTTTAATAAACCCTTTTTTCGATTTGCTCCGGCAACCTGTCTTATCGCCCGCCGATCTTTCGACGGAAGATAGTCGAATGCACGCGGCAATTATATTGAGCGGCGCGGCGGAAAACGCGCCGCGCCTTGTTTCACCGGGGCGCCCCGCGTAATTACCGCAGGATCGTTTCCATACAGGTCCTCTGAACCGTCATTCCGCACTTGCGGTAGAAGGCGAGGGCGGCGTCGTTGCCTTCCCAGACGTTCAGGGTGACGTTGTGGCAGCCGATTTTCTTCGCGTAATCAAGCACGAACCGGTAGAGTGCCGTGCCGATCCCGCGCCCGCGCGCCGCCCCGTCGACGCAGAGATCGTCGAGATAGAGCGACGTGACCGGGACGAGATTGCCGTCGGGTTGGAGATATTTCAGGATCTTGCAGAACGCGTAGCCGTAGACTTCCCCGTCTGCTTCACAGACGAAGACCGGGGTGTCGGGGTTATGGAAGATGGCGCGCAGTTCGTCGTCGTTATATTTCCGCGACTTCGTTTTGAACAGGTCGGGGCGAATCTCGTGATGGACCTCGTTTACCTGCAACAGCAGTTCACCCACACGGGGCAGGTCGCGCTCTTCGGCTGGACGGATCAAGAAGTTTTCGGCGTTCGGCATGGTTTTTCTCCTTTTCGGTCTGCTTTTACAGAATATCACAAATCCCCCGGTTTGTCAATCGGAAACGTCTCTTCACACCCGCCCTTTTTCGCGCGACAGGCGGCTTTTGGCGTGGTATAATCGTAAAAAAGCGGAGAGGCGGGCGAGCGGTTATGCACTTTTCGGAGATCGCACTGATCGGGATCGGGCTTGCGATGGACGCGTTCGCGGTGTCGGTATGCCGGGGGCTGTCACTTTCACGCCCGGCGCCGAAACACTATCTCTCGGTCGCGCTCTGGTTCGGCGGGTTTCAGGCGCTGATGCCGGTTTTCGGCTATCTGCTCGGGGCGGGGTTCGGGCGGTACGTCGACGGGATCGACCATATCTTCGCCTGCCTGATCCTCTCCCTGATCGGCTGCAATATGATCCGCGAAGGGCTCGCGCACGCGCCCGACACCCCCGCCAAGGCGGAAACGGGCGGCGCCGCGTCCGCGAAGAGCGGGACGCTCTCGCTCTTTCTGCTCGCGGTGGCGACCAGTATCGACGCGTTTGCCGTGGGGATCTCGTTCGGGGTGATGGGGGACGTGTCGATCGGGCAAGCCGCCGCCCTGATCGGTATGACCACCGCCCTGCTCTCTTCCGCCGGGCTCGCGATCGGTTCGCTCTTCGGGGCGAAATCGAAGCGCCGCGCCGAGATCGCCGGCGGTGCGATCCTCGTTTTGATCGGGGTGAAGATACTGGTCGAAGGGATCATAAAGTGAAAGGAGGGACGAGGGAGACGCGCTCGCGCTTTCTTGAAAGAAAGCGCGGCAAAGAACTTCATTATGGAGTAATGAAATTAGCAAAACGGCGTCGATCGACGCCGTTTTGCGGTTCTACAGACGGTACGGGAACGGGTGTTTTTTGCTTTTGGGAAACAGAAACACCGCCCGACGGATTGTCGGGCGGTATCGTTTTCAAAACGGCTTATTTGGAAAGATCGCCGTCGGTGCAGTGAACCGTGTAGGAAAAAGCGGGTTTGAACCAATCGGTTTGTTTCTCGATCGCGTTCCACTGGGCTTTCGTGCCACGGAAGTTGATCGTGGTCAGTTGGTGGCAATCCCGGAACGCGAAGTATTCGATCACGGTAACGCTGTTCGGAACGGTGACCGAGGTCATCGAGGGACACTCCTCGAACGCGCTTACTCCGATGTCCGTGACGCCGTCCGGAATGACGACCGAGGTCAGTTTGGAACAATGGTAGAACGCGTACCAGTCGATGAGCGCAACGCCCTTTTTGATCGTAAGCGAAGTCAACTCGGTGCACTGTTGGAACGCACCGTTTCCAATGCTCGCGACGCTGCCCGGAATGACGATTGATTTCAGTCCGGAGCAGTTGGAGAACGCGCCGGCACCGATATTCGTGACGTGATCCCCGAGCGTGACCGAGGTCAGATTGGAACAGTTGTAAAAGGCATACCGAACGATCTCCCCGCCCCCGACCGTCACCGACTTCAGCGTCTTGGGAAAGTAGTAGGAAATATCGGTGGTATTCCGTACTTCGTTCACGTAGTACGACTGCTGAACAAGCACGCCGGCGTCGTATTTTTTCGTCCCGAAAAGATATCCGAACGTGTAGTAGTAGGTGTCGTTTCCCTTCTTTTCGGTCCAGCCGACAGACGGGATCGTGAGACTCTTGAGCGAAGTACAGTCGGTAAGAAGCCCTTTCGGCAGGGATTTGACGCTGCCCAGAATCACGACCGAAGTCAGTTTTCTGCAGCCGTTGAACGCGATCTCTTCTATACCCGTAACGCCCTCTCCGAGGGTGACCGAAAGAAGATTCAGGCAGTTCTCAAACGCGGCGTACCCGACAACTCCGCCCGTGACCGTCACCGATTTGAGCGAAGGCGGGATATAGTAGGTGTTAACCTGCGTAGAACCCATACCCGTTCCGCGATTTTCCTGCGCGGTCGCCGTGCCCCCGGTATAACTGTCGGTGCCGAAGATATAGCCGAAGGACTGCTTGCCCGCGCCGTTTGCGACGTTTTTACTCTCACCGACGAAGGGGAGCGTGATGCTCTCGAGCGTAGAGCAGCCGGAGAAGGCGCCCGCCCCGATGCTCGCTACGCAGTCAGGAACCGTGACCGATTTCAGTTTGGTGCAGCCCGCAAACGCCTTCTGCTTGACGCCCGTGACCGCGTCGCCGTCCGGCGAGGTCTTCGGGATCACGAGGTCGGTATCGGTGCAGGTACCGATGCCGGAGACCGTGCAGGTGCCGTCCCCGTTGGACTGAAAGGCAAGTCCCGCGGATACGCGGCTCGTCTGAGACGCCTGCGTGTCCTGCGCCGTTTTCTGTGTGTCCTGCACCGTTTTCTGCGTCTCTCGTTCCGACTGTCCGTTTTCCCCGCACGACGAAAGGAATACGGCAAGACAAAGCAGTAGGATCGCGATCAGTACCAACCGTGTGTTTTTCATTTTTTCTCTCCGTTTTTATTCTTTTTTTATTCTTTTCGTTCAAACGAGTGTGACCTCGGGCAACATACTCCTGCCCGGACAG
>CAMZBE010000061.1 GCA_947304475.1 uncultured Clostridia bacterium | reverse complement strand
AGATGCCGAGGATCACAGAGATCAGATTAAACAGTACAGGGAAAAGCCCGCCCATCTCAAAACTCCCTTCGTCTTTCCCCGTCATTCTATGCGCGTTTTTCGCGCCCTATGCGCCGACGCGCGCCGATTTCGCCCGCTCTCTTGCGTTCGGCTTCGTTTTGTGGTACAATAAAAAAGGAAACCACCCGTCCGAAAGGAGCGAATATGAACAGCGATATGATGCGGCAGGTCTCGGTCACGGCGCGCTGCGCCGCGGCGTTCCGGTGCGAGCGGCTTGAACCGCTCGGGATCCGGGGACCTCAATACGCCATGATCCTTCGGATCACAAGAGAACCCGGCATCACGCAGGAGGCGCTCTCACGCGCCCTCTGCATCCATAAGAGCAATATCGCCCGCCAGGTCGAAAAACTCGAAACGGCAGGCTTTTTAACGCGCCAGGGCGACGACGTCGACCGCCGTCTGTCCCGGCTCTATCCGACCGACGCCGCCCGCGCGGTCGTCCCCGAGATCCTCGACGCGCTCCGCAGTTGGAGCGCGTATCTCACGGCGGAGATGACGCCCGAGGAGATGGAGCAGATCACCGCCCTGCTCGAAAAGATCCGGCTCCGTGCCGTCGCCTATTTCGAGACGGGGAAAATCGACTGACAAAAAGAAAAAACGCAGGCAAACCGCCTGCGTTTTTTGATCGGTTATCTTTTCTTAAAGAGGATCAATTCGGGATCTTTCCCGCCCTCGCCGTAGGTCGAGACGAGAAGAAAATCGGCGTTCCCGATGATCCCGAAACACCTTTCGCCGCCCGTCTCCAACTGAGCGCCGAAGTAGGTCGTCCCGTCGTCAAGGAAGGGAACGGCTTGCCCGTTCGGGAGCGGGTACGGCAGATTGACGTAACTGCCGACCAGAGCGTACAGTTTTTCAACCTTCGGCATCCCTTCGATCCCGAGAGAATTGAATTCGTCGACCAGTTGCCGTTTCAGTTCTTCGATTTTCCCGTCCGCCGTTGTCCCGCGTCCTTTCCAGTAGGAGAGGGTAGGCAGGAGATTTTTCATATACTCCCGCGCCGCCTCGGCGGGGAACTGCTCGTTCGCCATGTGCTTGACGCACACTTCGATCAGGTCGTCCATATTGCCGTAGGTGTATTCGCCTTGCGCGTAGCACCATTGGCAGTAGTCCTCGTTCAGCGAGCCGTCCTTCTCCCGGCTGACGGTCGCGTCTTCAAGCGGCATCCCGCAGCACTGGCAGATCAGTTTCCGGGGCGAACCCAGCAGCGTATTGATGGTCACGCCGAAATAGTTTGAGAGCAGTTTCAAGGTTTCGGTGTTGGGCACGGTCTCCCCGGTCTCCCAACGCGACACCGCCTGCCGCGTCACGTACACCTTTTCGGCAAGTTCGTCTTGCGACAGTCCCTTTTTGGTCCGCAATCCGTAGATCACGTCTTTGGTTTCCATTCCGATCACCTCCGCCTATTATCATAGCACGTTTGTCCCCTTCTTGCAAGCAACCCGCTGTTGCTTTTTTATAAAAAAGCGCCCTTCGCTGTTCTGCGAAGGGCGCCCGTCGTTTCAGTTCAGACCTCTTTGGTCTCAACGGAGTAGACGTCCTCGACGGAGTAAACGTCGTGATTTGCCAGGTCGCTTTCCTCAAGCGATTTGGTTTTCTTGTATTTGTCGAAGAGATCGGTGACCTCTTTGTCCGGCTGTTTGGTCAGAAGCGACACGACGATCGCGGCGATCGCACCGGCGACGAAGCCCGGCAGGATCTCATAGAGGTTGGTGTTGTACGCAACGCTCGTCATATCGTAGTACTCGAAGTTGAGCAGGATCATCCACAGGATATCGACTACGAAGCCCGTGATGATACCCGCAACGGCGCCCTTGTAGTTGAGGCGTCTCCAGAACAGCGAGAGCAGGATGACGGGGCCGAACGCCGCGCCGAATGCGCCCCACGCCGCGGAAACCAGACTCATAATGGTACTGAACGCGGGAACCAGCGGATTGGCGCCAGAACCCAGCATGGCGATCCCGAAAGCGACCAGCGAGATCACGATGACCACGATCCGACCCACCCACATCACGTTTTTGTCGGACGCGTTCTTCTTGATCGAGGTCTTATACACGTCGGACGCGAACGCCGAGGACGCGGCAAGCAGTTGGGAGTCCGCCGTCGACATACTCGCCGCGATGATCGCGGAGATGATGATGCCGCCGAGGAAAACGGGGAAGACGTTGCGCGCCATCTCGACGAAGATGCTGTTCTTGTTGGTCAGCATCGAGTCGCCGAGGTACTTTCTGCCGACGATACCGACGACCGACGCCATCACGAGGATCAGGGTGGTCCAGGCGATGCCGATACAGCGGGATTTCTTCATCTCTTTATCTGACTTGATCGAGATGTAGCGGATGATGATGTGCGGCATCCCGAAATAGCCGAGCCCCCAACCGAGACCGGTCAGAATGGTCGAAACGCTCGCCCAGTCCAACTTACCGCTTGAAAGGAAGTTGTAGAAGTTTTCGGGGATCGTGCCATCGGGGATCGCACGGTTCGCGCCGAGCAGAGCCACCGCCATGATCGGCGTGACCATCAGAGCCGCCAGCATAAGCAACCCCTGGAAAAAGTCGGTCCAGCAAACCGCGTTGAAACCGCCCATAAAGACGTAGGCGATGATGATCGCGGTCGCGATCGCCATGCCGAGTCGGGGATCCGCCCCGAAGAGCGTGTTGAGAAGACTGCCGCACGCGCTGATGCTCGACGCGCCGTACACGCAGTACACGATGACGAAAATGACGGCGCAAACGACCTGCAGGACCGAACTCGAGGACTTGAAGCGTTTGGTCAGATACTGCGGGATCGTGATGGAGTCGTCAGCCAGCATCGAATAGCGGCGAAGGTTCGGCGCCACCAGAAACCAGGCGAGGATCGTCCCGATCAGAAGACCGACCGAGATCCAGACCTGCCCCATACCGGCAAAGTAGATCGAGCCGGGAAGCCCCATCAGCACCCACGCGCTCATATCCGACGCGCCGGCGCTGAGCGCGGCGACCACGCCGCCCATTTTCCGTCCGCCGAGGAAGAAACTCTTTTCGCCCATGTCTTTTCTTCCGCGGATGAAGAAATAGACGCCCATGCCGAGCACGATGGCAAAGTACAGGATAAAGGCGATCAATTCACCGATTCTCATAAAAATACCCTTTCTTCCGTATATTTATAAATAACAAATACAATTATACCCGCAAACGATCGGAAATGCAATACTTTTGACGGATAAAGTCGCAAAGTTATTTGCCGCCCGTTCCTCCGCCGAGAGGAGAGTCGCCGCTTTCCAGACAGCCTATTCTCCCCGAAACGGAAAACGAAAGCGAACCAGTCTGGTTCGCTTTCGTCCCATTCGCCCGTCAAGCACCCGCAAAATCTTTGATTTCCAATTCCAACAGACGAAACACGTTTGCAATCAGATACCCGTCGGCGATCGCGTGGTTGAGGCGAACCGTAACCGGCATCATCAGTTTGCCGCCTTCTTCGCGATACCTTCCCCAGTTGACGATGGGGGCGAAAAACAACTAACCGTCAGGCAATTCGATGTTGAGTGAATCGTACGAAAGCCACGAAATATACGACGCGTCAAACCAATGCGGATGATTTGCCATATCCACGAGATATTCTCTTGTGTTTTTCGCTTCTTGAACGTCCCGAAGCGCGTCGGCGTAGAACGTTTCATAGTCCTCGTCGTATTTTGAGTATACGGGCGTGCAGGTTTCGGTATCTTCGTGAAAAACGTACTGCGTGGGATTAATTACGTCGTAGCAGATTAATTCGTTTGTCTGCCACAGGTATCCCATTCTGTAATCCTCGCGCGAATTCAAAACCTTTGAGAGAAGGTACAGAAAGTTGATGTAGAACTTCGTTTTCGTTTTCTTGGAATAGGCGACAAGATCCGTGACGTCAATTCTCGCAGTCATAGACGTCGAACATTTACAATCTTCCGAAAAGTGACGGAATACTCCTTTTCGATAGTAGGTCTCTTTGTCAATCACCTTGAAGTTCATTTCGATTATCCTCCGAAACGGCTGAACCTTACAGAATCAGCAAATAATACGGCTCGTCGTGCGGTTCTGCGTCGATTTTCCTTTTGACGTTGCGAAGAACGCCTGCTTGTTGAAATCCCATTTTGTTCAATAAATGCTCGGATTTCGGGTTGTTGTATTGCGTTGCGGATAATTTGTCCGTGATCTCTTTGGCGTTTGCGATAACGACCGTCAGGGCTTCCGTCATCAAGCCCCGGTTCCAATATTCTTCCGCCAGATAAAAGCCGAGATTGCGCGCTGTCTTATCGCCTTTTGCGTCCTCGTTCAACCCGATTCCGCCGATCACCGAACCGGTGGATTTCAGTTCAATCGCATACCCGTTCTTTTTCCTTATCATATAATCCAAAACGGCATTGCTTTTTTCTTTGCTTTCGACAGGCGAAGCCCCCTCGGAGAGAGAGACGGCGGGATTCGATAGAATAGCAAACAGATCGTCTGAATCCCTGCTTTCCCAATCGCGCAGGATCAATCTTTCGGTTTCAAGCGTTTTCAAAGAAATCACCTCATATCCATAATAGCATAGCAGACGCCTTTTTTCAACTCTTTTGTGCGTGACACGCCTATTATTTTCATCATAACGTATCTCCTCTTTTTCTACGTCCCGTACTCGGAATACCAAAAAAACTTTTCGCGCCCCCTTGCAATTCCGGAAAAAGTGTGCTATACTATTTCCCGCCGTACAGGGGTGTAGTTCAGTTGGTAGAATCGCGGTCTCCAAAACCGTTGGTCCTGGGTTCGAGTCCTAGCGCCCCTGCCAAAAAACCGTGATTTGCGTGCAAATCACGGTTTTTTTCGATGTGTTTCGCTCACGCGCCCCCGACGCTTGCTTTTGGCGCGTCGGGAAATACCTATCGCGGAACGTGACGTGCGCTTCGCACGTGAAAAGAAACACATCACATCACCTTTGCCGCAGGCGGCAAAAATATCACCGTGAGCGAATCGAACGATATCACTTGCGCCACGGCGAATACTTCACAAAAAAGGAGCCTCCCGTATGAAAACCTTCCAGAAACTCTTCTCTCTGCTTCTCGCTCTTGCACTTATGGTCGCGGTTTTCGCGACGCTTTCCACGGTCACGGTTTCTGCCGAGGAAGACGGCTTCGAACACTACGTCACCCTGAACGTCGCCGACGGACCGATCCGGATCTTTGCCGATCACTACGCGCAAAACGGCGTGGATCACGAAGGATATTCCTTTGAAAACACGCTCTATACGATCACGGGCGGAGTAGGGAACGCCGACGCCGTCCTGCGCGTCATCCACAATGCCGAGGACGCGGAGCCCGCGACGGTCCACCTGGTTTTCAGAGATCTGTATATCTATCCGCAGACCTGGTGCTCCATCGTTCATTTCACCAGCGGGGTGACCGGATCCGGTGAGGACGCAACGCCGGTTCTGACCGTCGATCTGCGTCTGGAAGGCAGAAACTACCTTGCGGGATACAACCACCCCGGGATCGGCGGGAACGCGAAAGTCAACCTGTCCGCCGCGCCCGACTCATATTCGGTTTTCACATCCGAATACGATCAGTCCGCAGAGTCTTTCGGCGGCTTGGTCTTTCACAAAGTCGGGGATTATGAAGTGAAGGTCAACGGCGAGATCGCCGATCTGGATGCGGGCAAGACGGGCAAACCCGCCGTGATCACCGGCCCCGACTCCGCCGCGCTCGTGAAGGAGACCGTCGACGCGCTCCCCGCGCCGTCCGACGTTACGACCACCGATAAAGACGCGATCGTCGCGGCAAGAGCGGCTTACGCCGCGCTGTCCCCCGCCAAGAAGACGGAGATCGACGCGGACACCCTGCGGCACCTGTCGGACGACGAGGCGGCGCTTGCCGCGGCGGAAGCGGCGGCTGCCCTCGTCCCGGAACCCGAACCCGAACCCGAACCGGAACCGAAGCGCGCCCCCAACCTCACCGCCCTTTGGATCGTCCTCGGCTTCCTCGGCGGCGCCGGATGCGCGGTCGGCGTCACGCTGTTCGTCCTGAAAAAGAAAGCGACGCACTCGCCGGATGATGCGGAGCCTGAGCCGGATTATTCGGATATCGCCGACTGATCCAGACACTTTTAAAAGGAACCTCTTCGGGGGTTCCTTTTTACGTGGATTCGGACGGCATTGACATCGTGCGTCGGTTCGGGTATAATGGAAAAAAACGCGCCGCAAGGAAAGGGGATAACCGATATGGCGATCTGGTACGAAGTGGCACACACCGAAGAGGGGATCCGGAACTTCTTGGAGTGCAACTGGGAGTTTCACGATTTCACGATCGGACGGTTTTCGTATGATATGGAGAACAAGTCGGCGGAACTGTTCATGAGATACGACGAGAACGAAGGGAGCGTTCTTCTTCGCTTTCTTAACGTCGAAGGAATGCGCGTGGAAGCGGAGGTCGACGGCGGGTATCCCGTGAACTGGATCATGGGCAGCGTGCTGCTTCTGCTCGACAACGGGAACTTTCTTTGGATCGACGACGACGGGGACAAGAACCCCGACGCGGCGGCGATCGCCGAACTGAAACAATGTTACGACTGGGTGCAAGCGGGGCGGATCCTCTGGGCGGTAACCGACGCCGAGGGGAACCCGACGGAAATGCCGCCCGACAAGATCAATCAGGTCGGGCACGTTTACGGGAAAGTGGTGCATCGTCATTACGACTTGACGCCCTACGAGGGCTGAAAAAACGGAGTGAAAACGAATGGCTTCTTCCAAAGACTATCTTGATTTCGTCCTCGATCAACTCTCGCTCCTGCACCCGATCTCGTATCGGGCGATGATGGGCGAATATATCCTGTATTATCAAGGAAAGATCGTCGGCGGGATCTACGACGACCGCCTGCTCGTCAAGGCGACCGACGCCGCGAAAAAAGTGATGCCCGAAGCGCCGTGGGAGATCCCCTACGAGGGGGCGAAACCGATGCTCCTGGTCGAACAGATCGACGATCGCGAGTTCTTGAAAGAACTCTTTGACGCGATGGCGGACGAACTGCTGCCCCCGAAAAAACTTTGAAAAACAGCAAAAAAGGTTGCAATCGCGCGAATTCTGTGATACAATATCCTGCGTGTGTATTCTTGACCGCGGAAGCACCGGAAAGAGGATTGTCCCATGAATTGGTTTGTCGCTGCTCTGATCTGTATTCTCGGCTGGGGTTTTGCCGATCTCTTCTATAAGAAGGGGACCGACGAAAACGACCGCTATTCTCATCTGAAGATCGCCGTCTGGGTTGGTCTCGTGATGGGTGTCGCCGCCTTCGCGATGCTGCCGTTTGCCGAGACGTCTTTCTCGCTTTCCGCCCTCGTCGTCAACGCGGCGAAGTACTCTCCCGCCTCTCTCTGCTACATTATCTCGATGGTGATCGGCTACGCCGGGCTCCGCTATCTCGAGGTCAGCATCGTCTCCCCCGTGCAGAACGCCTCCGGCGCGATGTCGGCGATCCTTATGATGGTCTATTTCCTCGCCGTCGGACGGATCTCGTCCTTCTCCGACGAGTTCGACGTCCCGACCTTGATCGGTACGGTCATGATCGTTTCCGGCGTGATCGCGCTCGCCGTTTTC
>CAMZBE010000060.1 GCA_947304475.1 uncultured Clostridia bacterium | reverse complement strand
GCCATCACGATCTTACGCGTCCCGATATAGTAAGGGACGAGCCGCGGTTCGGTCTTCGCCCTCTCGAAGATCGCGTCGTCGGGATCGTTGGTGACGTAATGGATCTTCAGGTTGGTTCGGCGAAGCAACTCTTCAATGATATCGGCGTAATATTTCCAGAAGCCGCTCTTCTCGGAGTAGAAAACGAGGTGCTTGTTGGTGACGCGGAAGAAACGCTTGAAGTCGGCTTTCTCGCGTTTGCGGTTGGGATCCTTCCCCTCGGGTTTCCCCGCGCGGGTAAGCGCGTGGAGTTCCGAAAGCGCCGTCTGGCTTTTGCGCAGTTCCTCGTAGTCGACGTGCTTCTTGGGGTTGATCGCGATATTGAGCAGATACATCTGCAAGATCGCCGTCAGATTCGAGAGCGTCCAGTAGTAGGCGATACCGGCGGGGACGCCGAACCCGAGATAGAGCGAAAGCCCGACCGAGAACGCCATCAGCCCGTATTTGTTCCACTTGCTCTGCTCTGCCTGGAGCACCTGGCTTCTGTTCTGCGTGTAGCAGAGCAGCCACGACGAGCCGCCGGCGAGCGCCGGGAAGAGCAGCGTGATTCCCAGTTTCTTGATGGGAAGCACCGCGAGCGAAAGCCCGAAGAGCGTCATGTTGAGAGACGAGATCGAAGACAGAACCGACGCGTCGACCGTCGCGAACCGGGCGGCGTCGCTCTTGATCAGGTCGATCGCCGTCAACTGGATCGCGCTCTCCCCGCTCGACATCCCCGAGATCTCCGAGGCGATCGCCTCGATTTCGGAAATGGTGGCGGCGTCGATCCCGAGAACGTAGTTCAGGGGGTGATAGATGACCTGTACGACGCCGAGCAGCAGAATGAACTGGACGATGATCGGGACCAGTCCCAGCCAGACGTTGTACCCGTATTTCTTGTTGATCTTCGCGCGTTCGAGGGCGATGGTCTCCCGATCCCCGAAGTGGTGGACGTTCAGCCAGTTGACCTCGGGCTGCATCTTCACGAGTTTGATGCTGTTGTACTGCAGCCAGATCGAGAGCGGGAGCAGTATGATCTTCGAGATCAGAACGAAGAGCAGGATCGCCAGCGCGTAATTCCCCGTCAGACTGTAACAGGGACGGATCACGACGCCGAGCGCCGCCGCGATCCAGGAAAGGACTTTGGTCATATACTCCTCCGGCGGAGCGGGGACTTTCCCCGGACGCCCGTTTTTGATGATGCCCGCCCGACGCGTGCGGGCGACTTACCGAAAAAGTATTATACTACTTTGTCGCTTTTCTGTCAATCCCCCGCGGAAAAAACCGGGGGCGTCGGTACCCCTTCCCCGCCCGCTTCCGGCTTGACAAAAACGCTGGAAAATGGTATAGTAAAAAAGGAATGAAGACCGTTCCGAAATCCGCCCGAGAGAGGTATTACGATGCCCGTTTCCAAGAACCGTCAGCGTATGAAAACAACGCAAAACCGTAAAAACCCCCCGAAAACGAAAAAGAGGAGCCCCACCCCGTGGATCGTGCTTGCCGTGGTCTTGCACCTGCTTCTGATCGGCGGGCTGATCGTCCTGCTCTCGATCAAGCCGTGGGTAAAAGACGGCGTGGAGATCGATTACACCCCTTCCTGTTACGCCGATATCAAGGTCAAGGGATACGGGACCATCACGGTCGCCCTCAACGCCGAGGCGGCGCCCCTCACGGTCGAGAACTTCGTCTCGCTCGCGCAGTCGGGGTACTACGACGGCACGACCTTCCACCGGATCATGGAAGACTTTATGGCGCAGGGCGGCGCGGGCGACGGGAGCGCAGCGAAGATCAAGGGCGAATTCTCGTCAAACGGGTGGGACAATCCCCTAAAACATACCCGCGGCGCGATCTCGATGGCGCGCGCGAACGATAAGAACAGCGCGAACTCGCAGTTCTTCCTCTGCCAGACCACCGAGAACTGCACGCATCTCGACGGAAATTACGCGGTCTTCGGGTATATCACCAAGGGGTTGCGCGTCCTCGATAAGATCTGTAAAAAAGCGAACCCGACCGACAATAACGGCACGATCCCCGCAAGCGAACAGCCGGTGATCGTCAGCGTGACCATTCGGGAGAATTGAATGAAAAAACAGGAACTTGCCTATCATCTTCACTGTCGCGAGGGCGACGTCGGACGCTATTGTCTTCTGCCCGGCGATCCCGGGCGCGTCCCGATGCTCGCGGATCTTCTCGACGAGCCGCGCGAGATCGCGTACAACCGGGAATTCCGCGTGATGACCGGTTCGCTCCTCGGGCGGGCGGTCACTGTCTGCTCGACCGGGATCGGCGGTCCGTCCTGCGCGATCGCAGTCGAGGAACTTCACGAACTCGGCGCCGACACGTTTCTGCGCGTCGGGACCTGCGGCGGGATCGACACGTCGGTCATGCCGGGCGATCTTCTGATCCCGACCGGGGCGATCCGCTTCGAACACACCTCTCGGGAGTACGCGCCGATCGAGTTCCCCGCCGTCCCGGACTTCGGGGTAACGGCGGCGTTGGTCGACGCGGCGGAACGTAACGGCGCGCCCTGTCATCTCGGCGTCGTACAATGTAAAGACTCGTTCTACGGTCAGCACCGACCGGAGACGATGCCGGTCGGGGACGAACTGCTGCGGCTCTGGCGAGCGTGGAAGAATCTCGGCGTAAAGGGGAGCGAAATGGAGTCCGCCGCCCTGTTCGTGATCTCTTCCGCGCTCGGCTGCCGCGCCGGAGCGATCCTGCATACCGTCTGGAACCAGGAACGCGAAGCGTCGGGGCAGGATACCCCGCCCGCGAGCGACGTTTCCCGCGCCTGCCTGGTTGCGGTGGACGCGTTACGCGAAATCATCCGATCCGACGAACGACACGACTGAAAGGAGACGCTGTATGACGAAACGGGGCCAGAGCAACGCGGGCGTTTTGCGCGACCTGATCCGTGACGCCGACCGGATCGTTTTTCTCGGCGGCGCGGGCGTCTCGACCGAGAGCGGGATCCCCGATTTCCGCGGGAGCGGCGGTCTCTACACCGAGGCAGCGACGATCCCGCCCGAAGTGATCCTCTCGCACACCTACTTTCTTCACCACACCGAAGAGTTCTTCCGTTTTTACCGTGATAAGATGCTATTCCCCGACGCGAAGCCGAACGCGGCGCACAGGGCGCTTGCTGAACTCGAACGCATGGGCAAACTGACGGCGGTGCTGACGCAGAACATCGACGGACTGCACCAGGCGGCGGGTTCCAAGCGGGTGATCGAACTGCACGGCTCGGTCCTGCGCAACGCCTGCGTCGGCTGCGGGCGGAACTATCCGCTCTCCTTCATCGTCGAAAGCACCGGCGTCCCGGTCTGTCCGGTCTGCGGCGGGGTGGTCAAACCCGACGTGGTGCTCTACGAGGAGCCCCTGCACGAACGCGACCTTATCGACGCGGAGCGCGCGATCTCGTCCGCCGATCTTCTGATCGTCGGGGGAACCTCGCTGACCGTCAATCCGGCGGCAGGACTTGTCCGCTGTTTCCGGGGCGCGCACTTCGTCATCATCAACCGCGATCCCACCCCCTACGACGGTTTTGCGGACTGCCTTTTCCGCGAACCGATCGGACAACTGCTCGGGGAGGCGGTGTCGCTTCTCTAACGCCCGGGACGGGGGTTTTTCACCCGAACCGTCCTTGATCCCGATAAAGTCCCCGTTCCGACCGACGCAAAAGCGCGGTGAAACGGGGGCTTCTCTTTTGATACGACTGCGCCCCGGCATAGCGGAGCGAAAAGCGGCATAGACTGCTTTGACGCTCGGCGCGAGGGGGTGACGATACGGGCAGACGCTTTTTCCGGGATCTTATGATCCTGTCGCTTTCGTCGCTTTTTCTGCGCGGTGTCGGCGTGGTCTGGAGCGGGTACCTCTCGCGGCGCGCCGGCGCCTCCGTGATGGGACTGCACTCGATCGTTTTCAATCTCTACGGTTTTGCCGTCACGGTCGCCGTCGCGGGGATCGGGCTTGCGGTGACGCGCCTGGTCTCGGAATGCGAGGCGGCAAACGACCGTCCCGGATCCTGTTCCGTCGTGCGGCACTCCCTTCTCTGTATCGGGGTGTCGGGCGGCGGCACGGCGCTCCTTCTGCTTCTGTTTGCCCGCCCGCTCGGGTATCTGCTCGGCGACGGGACGGCAGCGCCCCTCGTGCGGGCACTGGCGCTCCCGGTCTTTTCGCTTGCGGTCTCGGCGGTCTTTTCGGGTTATTTCGCGGCGCGTCGTCGGGCGTGGATCAACGTGATCGCGGGGATCGCGGAACTCTTTTTCCGGATCCTGTTCACCCTCCGGCTGCTCTCCCCCGCCCCGGCGTCGACCGACGACACGGTGTTTCGTCTGCTGCTCGGCGGCGGACTTGCCGAAGCGACGTCGGCGCTCTTGCTCGCGTTGTTCTACCTTACCGACCGTCGCGGGGAAAGGACGGGAGACGGCGCGAACGTGACGCGCAGGATCCTCTCGATCTCGATCCCGGTCGCCCTCTCGGGGTGTCTGCGCGCGGGACTATCGACGCTCGGGCATCTGCTGATCCCCTTTTCGCTCTGCCGGAGCGGGATCGACCGGGCGACGGCGCTCGCGTCCTACGGCACCCTTGCCGGAATGGCGCTCCCGGTCGTGCTCTATCCCATGGCGATCCTCTCCTCCGGGGCGGCGCTTCTGGTTCCGGAATTTGCCCGTCTGAAAGCCGCGGACGACGTTCCGGGAACGCGCGCGCTCGTCGGGCGCGCCCTCTTTGTGACGCTCGCTTTTTCTTTCGGATGTTTCACCGTTCTCTCTTCTTTCTCCGCGCCGTTCGGGACGCTCTTGTTCGGTTCCGCCGACGCCGGACGCTTCATCGCGTATCTTGCGCCGATCGTGCCGGTCATGTTCCTCGACCATATCACCGACGCCGCGCTCAAGGGCGTGGGGGAACAGGTGGCGGTCATGTGGATCAACATCGCCGACGCCGCCCTGACCGTCCTTCTGATCCTCACGCTTCTGCCCCGGTTCGGGATCGTCGGCTATATCCTGATGATCGCCCTGACCGAGGTCTTCAATTTCGTCTGTTCGTTTCTGCGCCTGATCCGTGTGACGGGTTACTCCCCCGCCCCGCTCCGCGGGATCCCGCCCCTGCTCTTTTCCCTGCTTGCGCTCGCCTTTTCCCGCCGTTTTCTCGTCGGCGGGACGCACTCGGTCGGGGGGCTCGCCGTCGGGGGCGCGGCGGCGCTCGCGCTCTATCTGCTCCCTTTCCTTCTGACCGCGCGCCGCAAGCCGAAAAATGCGTTGAGACCTTGACAAAAGCGAAAAGAAAAGATATAATAAAATATCATATTGTGCGCGTTTAACGCCGCGTCTGTGAGGAATACGATGGATCCCCGGAAATATTTGAAAGATAAACTGAAAAGCGTGAAGACCGGTCTCGGAGCGATCCGGGAGTCGGTTTCCTACGACGTGCACGCCTTCCGCGAGCGCGATCCCGCCGCGTCGTCCGACGCCGAGGTTCTACTGCTCTACCCCGGTATGCACGCCCTGCTTCTCCACCGGGCGGCGCACGCCCTGCACGAGAAAGGACACCCCTTCGCGGCGCGGGCGATCAGCCAGGGGGCGCGCTTCATCACCGGGATCGAGATCCACCCCGGCGCCAAGATCGGCAAGGGCGTCGTGATCGACCACGGTGCCGCCGTCGTGATCGGCGAGACCGCAGAGGTAGGAGATAACTGCACGATCTATCAGGGCGTCACCCTCGGCGGTACCGGCAAAGACACCGGAAAACGCCATCCGACCATCGGAAACAACGTGCTGATCGGCGCGGGCGCGAAGGTGCTCGGTCCCTTCAAGGTCGGGGACGGCGCGCGCATCGCCGCGGGCGCGGTGGTGCTTGAGGAAGTACCCGAAAACTCGACGGCGGTCGGTATCCCGGCGCGCGTCGTACGGCTCCGCCGCTCTTCGGGAGATTCGGAAAACCTCGACCAGATCCACATTCCCGATCCCGTGGAACAGGAGATCTGCCGGTTGGGCAAACGCGTTGCCGAACTTGAGAAAAAGATCGCGGAAGCCGAGAAGAAAAAGGACGGAAACTGATCCATGCTGCTCTACAATACCCTGACGCGCACCCGTGAAGAACTGGTCCCGCACGAAAACGGGAAGATCAAAATGTACACCTGCGGTCCGACGGTCTACCATTTCGCGCACATCGGGAACCTGCGCACCTACATGATGGAGGACGTGCTCGAGAAGGCGCTTCGCTATCTCGGCTACGACGTCACCCGCGCCATGAACATCACCGACGTCGGACACCTGACGAGCGACGCCGACGAGGGCGAGGACAAAATGGTGAAGGGCGCGAAACGCGAACACAAGACCGTGCTCGAGATCGCGAAACAGTACACCGACGCTTTCTTTGCCGACTGCAAGAAACTGAACGTGAAAAAGCCCGACGTGGTGGTTCCCGCGACGAGCGAGGTCGGCGAGTTCATCCGCGTGATCGAACGCCTGCTCGAAACCGGTTACGCCTACGAGGCGGGCGGGAATATCTACTTTGACACCTCGAAACCCAAACAGTACAACGTCTTTCACGACTTCGGCGAGGAAGACCTGGAAGAGGGCGTGCGCGAGGGCGTCGGCGTCGACGGGAACAAGAAGAACAAAACCGACTTCGTTCTCTGGTTCACCAAGTCGAAGTTTGAAGATTAGGAACTCAAATGGGATTCCCCCTTCGGGCTCGGATACCCCGGCTGGCACATCGAATGCTCCTGCATCTCGATGAAGTATCTCGGGGAATACCTCGATCTGCACTGCGGCGGAGTGGACAACATTTTTCCCCATCACACCAACGAGATCGCGCAGAGTGAAGCGTACCTCGGGCATCCGTGGTGCGGCGCGTGGTTTCACGTCGCGCACCTGAACACCGCGAGCGGAAAAATGTCGAAATCCAAGGGCGAGTTCCTAACCCTCTCGCTGCTCGAAGAGAAGGGATACGATCCGCTTGCCTACCGCTTCTTCTGCCTGCAGTCACACTACCGCAAGTCGCTCGTTTTCACCTACGAGAACCTCGACAACGCGGCGGGCGCGTACGCGAAACTGGTGGCGAAAATTGCCTCGCTCGATCACGACGGAGACTACGACGAAGCGGGGGCGAAGCCCTACCTCGACGCATTCCGTTCGGCGCTCGAAAACGACCTCAACACCTCGCTCGCCGTCACGGCGCTCTACGACGTGCTGAAAGCCCCCTTGAACGGGGAGACCAAGCGCGAACTGATCGCGAAATTCGACACGGTGCTGTCGCTCGGGCTGCTCGAAGCGGCGGACAAACTGAAGAAAAAGGAAGAGGCGCCGTCAAGTGATCCGAGACGCGCCGAGATCGAAAGCATGATCGCCGCCCGCGCCGAAGCGAAGAAGCAGAAGAACTACGCGGAAGCCGACCGGATCCGGGCGGAACTGTCCGCGATGGGCGTGACGCTGACCGATACGAAGGACGGAACGACCTACACGATCGCATAATCAGGCGGCGCGCCCGGCAAAAACCGGGCGCGCTTTTGCAAACGAAAGGAGAGAGAACATGATCCGTGTGACCATCCCCGCGGGGACGCCGGGGCTTCCGCTCGCGTCGTGGCTTTCCCAAGCGGGTTATTCCGCGATCCTGCCCTGCGGCGGCGCGGGACGGTGCGGGAACTGCCGCGTCTCTCTTCT
>CAMZBE010000059.1 GCA_947304475.1 uncultured Clostridia bacterium | reverse complement strand
AGAAGAAGGAAACGAGGGCGCTTCTTTCGTCGCAGATGTGGAACAGATCGTAGTGGCTGCGGAGTTTTTTCCTCAGTTTATCGTGGCTGATGCTGACCTTCCTGACGCGGTAGCGGGCAAGATTTTCTTTCAGAAGGCGGGCGACCGTCCCCTTGCGCCGGAAGAGTTGCAGCCGGATCGCGTAATCGTTGTTTTTCTTGATATCCTTGATCTGGATCAGCCCGAAGACCTTCGCCGAATACATCATGGTCAACTGCCCGATGTAGTCGTAGCGGTACATTCTCTTCCGGTTGACGGTGTCCGGTCCGGAAACGTAGACGTTCAGAGGTTCCCCCGCCTCGTCGATCTTCTCGTATTCGGTATAGGAGAGGGGGCAGTCGTTTGCAAGCATAAACGCGATCTGCTTCTCGAGTTTATCGGGCGTCCAGAGATCGTCCGAATCCAGAAACGCGATCCACTCGCCCTTCGCTTCACGTAACGCGCGATTGCGCGAGAGGGCGGCGCCGACGTTCTTTTCGTTCTTGAAGTAGCGGATCCGTTCGTCGTCAAACGCCGCGACGACGGCGTCGGTATCATCGGTCGAGCAATCGTCGACAATGATCAGTTCCCAGTCGGGATAGGTCTGCGCCAAAACCGACCGGATCGACTCGCCGATCAGCGCGGCGGTGTTCCAGGAAGGCATAATGATCGAAACAAGTCCGTCAATCATTTCTCTTTTTCCTTTTCATCCTTGTCTTTGAACTCTTTTCCGAGGGCTGCGAATACGGTCATGATCAGGATCCGGAGATCGTGCCCCACGCCGACGCGGTCAAGTTCGCGCAGATTGTATTTCATTTTGCCGGGAAGGATCTGTCCGATGTAGACCGCGTCCACGTCCTCCGCCGCGTCCAGAAGACGTGACTCGTCCTTGTAGTAGACGCTCGCAAGTCCGGTCACTCCGGCGGGCATCAGGAGCGTCGCCATCATTTCGGGGGTGTACGCGTCCACGTACTTCGGAACTTCCGGACGCGTACCGACGAACGACATACTCCCCTCCAGAACGTCGATCAGTTGGCTGATCTCGTCCAGACGGCAGCGGCGGATAAACCGCCCGACGCGCGTGACGCGCGGATCGTCCTTCACCGTAACGGCGTTACCCTTGTCGGAGCCGACCGCCATAGAACGGAACTTGTGGATCCGGAAGGTCTTCCCGTACCGGGTAATCCGGACCTGGCGGAAGAAGACCGGTCCCCTGCTGTCGAGTTTGATCGCGACGGCAAGGATCAGGAACAGAGGCAGGAGAAGAAGCAGAAGGATCAGCGCGCAAACGATATCGAACGCGCGTTTGCAGAATCGCCTGACGCGTTTCTTGCGAAGCCGGTCGTAGTAAGGTCGCACCTCGGGCGTCCGCATCGATTCGGGAAGGTCTTCCCACCGTTTCATTTGACCGCCTCTTTGATAATTCTCGAATACTGTTTGATCACGTAGTCCACCATCTCGTCGGTCAGGCGGGTGTGGAGCGGAAGCGTGATCTCGTTTTCGTAATGCGCGTAGGCGTTGGGATAATCCTTGATATCGAATCCGAGATCGCGGTACGCCGTCAGCATCGGCAGCGGCTTGTAATGTACGTTGGCGGACACGCCCGCCTCGGCGAGTTTGACGATGATCTCCCGCCGCAGATCGTCCCCGATCGGGCGTCCCGCCCGGTCGAATACCCGCGTGATATAGAGGTGTCCCGACGACGAATGATCGGCGGTGTAGTGCGGCAGCGTCTTCACCCCGAGCGGGTGGAACGCCGCGTCGTAGCGCGCGATGATCTCGCGCCTGCGGGCAAGCATCCCGGGATAGCGGCGGAACTGCGCCAGTCCGATCGACGCCATGATGTCGGTCATGTTGCATTTATAAAGCGGCGCGACGACGTCGTATTCCCACGCGCCGGGGCGCGTCTTATTGAAGGCGTCGCGGCTCTGTCCGTGAAGGGACAGAAGTTGCAGGGTACGATAGATCTCCCCACTGTCGACGCCGGGGATATCCCGCCAGGTCAGACATCCGCCCTCTCCGGTCGTGAAATTCTTCACGGCGTGGAAGGAGAAGGACGAGAAGTCGGCGACGTTTCCGATCATCTTCCCTTTCCGTTCGGCGCCGAAGGCGTGGGCGGTATCCGCCATCACGGCGATCCTGCCGAGCGATTCCTGGATCGCGCTTGCGGGGCGGAACTTTCCTTTCGCGTCTTCGACGATCGAAAAGATCCTGTCGTAATCGCAGGGCACTCCGCCGAGGTCGACCGGAATGATCGCCTTGGTTCTGTCGGTGATCGCGCTTGCGACGGCGTCGTAGTCCATCTCAAGACCGTCTTTCTGTACGTCGACGATCTTCAAGGTCGCGCCGACGTGGCAGACGACCGAAGCGGAAGCGGTATAGGTATAGGCGGGAACGATCACCTCGTCCCCGGGACCGATCCCCACCGTGCGGAGCGCCATTTCCGCGCAGGCGGTCTGGCTGTTCAGCGCGACGCAGCGCGGTACGCCGTCCCCGGTCTCACCCACACCGATCCAGGCGGCGATCTCTTTTTCCAGTCTTTTGGTCTTCGGTCCCGTCGTGATCCAACCGGAACGAAGCGTGTCGGCGACCTCACGGATCTCCTCTTCGCCCACGTCGGGCGGAGAGAACGGGACCTCGATCTTTTTCGCGCGGGGTTCGCTGTCGCAGGGATAATTCATAGCCACTCCTTTATTACCCCCGATCCGCGGGGGAAAGATCCGTTGCGGGGCAACGGAAGAGTTCTTATTTTCTAATAATTTTAACATAAAGAGAGAAAAAAGTCAATCTTTTTCGGGAAGATATGCGCGTGCGCGGTATATTGCAGTATATTCAGGAGAACAAGCCGTACTTCCGCTTCAGCCGGTCGGTCTTGCGAAGGATCGGACGGGTGAGCAGAACAAGGAACAGGACGTTCGAGACGGCGTACAGCAGAGTGAACGGGAAACCCGAGATCAGAAAGGTCAGGTAGGCGGCGGGAAGCAGCGTCCCGGTCGCGGCAACCGTCGTCCAAAGGTCGGTCAGAGCCGAGAACAGGACGCCGCCGATCACCCCAAGCAGGCAGAGAAGAAACGGATTTTTGCGGATCCGGCTCCGCGAAAAGAGTCCGGCAAGAAAGCCGACCGCTCCCCAGGCGAGCATCTGGAACGCCGTCCAGGGGCCCTGCCCGAAAAAGAAGTTGGAGAGCAACGCCGTCGCCGCCCCGGTCATGAACCCGGCGAGCGGACCGAAGGAAAGTCCGGTCAGGATCACGACGGCGGAGACCGGTTTGAACCCCGGAAGCGGGGCGAAGAGTACCCGTCCGACCACCGAAATTCCGGTCATGACGGCGATCGCCGCCAGTTCGCGCGCCCCGGTACGCCGCCACTCGAAGACGATCAGAGCGGGGAGCGTCAGAAGGAACGCAAGGATCGGAAAGGCGAGCCGATACTGTCCGCGAAACCACAAAAACGCGTCGAAAGCCAGAAGAACCCCCCCGACCGCAAGCAAAAAAGCGCAGGTGCGCCGTGTCGTCACGTTGCACCTCCCGCCCTCTCTTTGAGGACAGCGACCGCCTCGTCCGCCGTGAGCGAAACCGGGAGCAGATCGCGCGTCAGACGCACCGCCTGCGTAGTGTAGAACCGGTTGCCGGAAAAGAAACGGCGCACGTCGGAAGACGAAGCGAGCGTCGCGCGAAAGAAGGTGGCGACGCGATCGGAGATCACCGCGGCAAAGGTAAGATCGTGCGTGGCGAGCACCACCCCGCATCCGCTTTTCGCGAGTTCGCGAAGCAGGTCGCGGAGTTGTTTTTTCGCGATCGGATCAAGTCCCGCCGTCGGTTCGTCGAGCAGCAGGACGCGCGGGGAGAGCAGGAGCAGTTTGGCAAGGGCGAGCCGCGTCTGTTCGCCGCCGCTTATATCGTAGGGGTGCGCGTCGAGAATCCCGTCGAGATACAGGCGGGCGGACATCCGTTCGATCCGCTCGTCTCCGTCGGGCGTTCCGCCGGTCATCTCGCGCAGTTCTTCGCGCACCGTGTCACGGGCGAAGAGAAGCGCGGGGTTCTGCGGCAGATAGGCGATCCCGTCACGCCCCGGTTTGGGAAGTCCCCTCTTCCCTTCGTAACGCACGGTTCCGGCAAAGGGACAGAGGATCCCCGCCAACAGTTTCAGAAGCGTGGTCTTCCCCGCCCCGTTCGGGCCGACGACCGAGAGGATCTCGCCCGGTGAAAGCGTACAGGAAAGGTTGGCAACGACGTCGGGCTCGTTCCGCCCGTAGCGGAACCACACGTCGCGGGCGGAAAGCAGTTCCTGCGTCTTCAGAGCGTCGTCCTTTGCCGTGGCGTCATCCGTCCCGTCGGGTTCGGTCACCGCTTTTCCGCCGAGCGTCCCGGTCAGCCAAAGGCGCCCCTCGCGCACCGAGAGCGGGGGCTCGCCGGTCCCGTTTGCAAGGCGGAAAACGCGGGGCACGGTCGGTAAAAACGAGAGCGCCTCGCCCGCCGCTTCCTTCACGAACGCACGCGGCGGGAGCGCCGAAACGATCCGTCCGGCGTCCATATAAACGACGCGGTCGACGACGGGAAACAGTTCCTCGGTATCGTGTCCCGCGAGGATTACGGTCACGCCCGCCTCTTCGTTGACGCGGCGCACCGCGGAAAGAAAACGGAGTTTTGCCGGAGGATCGAGCCGCGTGACCGGCTCGTCGAGCAGCAACAGCCGCGGGCGGAGAGCCAGCGCCGACGCGAGATTGACCAGTTGCTTTTCGCCGCCCGACAGTTCGCAGATCTTGCGGGACGCGAGGTGCGCGATCCCGAGAAAGTCCGCCGCCTCGGCGACGCGTCCGGGAATCAGCGTCCCCTCGACGCCGACCGCTTCCAATCCGAACGCGATCTCGGCGAACACCGTGTCGCACACCGTCTGCCGTTCGGGATCCTGCCCGACGAAACCGATCAGCGTCGCCGCGTCGCGGGGGGACAAATCCCCGATCGACGTGCCGCCGAGCGCGACGTCGCCCGCCGTCACCCCGTGGGGAGCAAGCGCGGGTTTCAGGCAGCGCAGAAGCGTGGTTTTCCCGCATCCGCTCCGCCCGACGACAAGCAAAAACTCCCCTTCCCCGACCGAGAGCGAACACCCGGCAAGGGCGGGGGACGCCGCGCCTTGATAGGCAAATGTCAGATCCGAGAGCGTAAGATATGCCATTTCAGCGTTTCCTTTCCTTCGAGGAAGATGGGCAGGACGGCGATCGCCGTTCCCGCGGCATAGCAAAGGGCGAGCGGAAGATCGGGGAGCAGCGCCGCCGTATCGAGCGGGTACCAGTTCCATTCCCCTCTCCCCGAGAACAGCGGATAGAGCGCCGGGACGAGAAGCAATACCAGCGCGCCGGCAAGCAGACCGTCCCGGAAGGTCTTCGGTTCCGTGACGGCGCGCGTCGCACCCGGAAGCCCGTAGCCCCGCGCCCGCATCCCGTCCGCCTGATCCATCGACTCTTCGAGCATCAGCGTCGTCAGGATCGAGAGATCGGAGAGGCGCGCCCTGATCTTCCGGATCACGCCCCGTTCGTCCGCAAGTCCGAGCGCCCCCCGCGCGTCGGTGATCTCCCGGTAGCGCAGGCGGAGCCGGGGGATGAAACCGAGCGTCATACGGAGCAAAAGCGCCAGGCGCGGCAACCGCCGCGCAAAGAGCGAAAGCAGGCGGTCGCCGGGCAGCGACCGGGCAAGGCAGGAACAGAACAGGATCACCGAGAGGATCATCACGCCCGACGATACCCCCGCCAGTCCCGCCTCGAGCGTGACGGGTTTTCCGTTCAGAAAGAACAGGATCTTCGCCCCGCGGTGGACGAGGAACAGGTTAATCGCGGTGACCGAGAGCAGAAGGAGCAGGGCGAGCGGAACGCCCGCCAGCAGTCTTTTCGCCCCGATCTGCACGCCCCGGAGCAGAACGGCGGAAACGAACAGGGGGAGCAGCGCGGCGGGGCTCGTCGCGGTCATGGTCAGGACCAGGATCGCAAGATACCAAAGAAAGACCGTCAGCGGATGCAGTCGGTCGGCGTAGGTCACGGCGGTTTCCCCCTTTCGTTTGTATTCGTCCCCCGGACGGTAAAAGCGGCGATCCCCCGCCCGGAACGGGGGACCGTTCTTATTTGTCGAGGTAGTATCCCCGATACCACTCGGCAAAGCGGCGAAGCCCCTCGCGGAGCGGTGTGGCGGGACGGAACCCGGTGTCGCGTTCGAGCGGCGACGTATCGGAGAAGGTGATCGGAACGTCGCCCGGCTGCATCGGCACCAGTTGCTTGTGCGCGTCGAAATCGTAGTCGGCGGGCAGGACGCCGGCGCGGATCAGTTCTTCCTGCAGAACCGAAACGAAATCGAGCAGGTTCTCGGGGTTGCTGTTCCCGATGTTGTAGAGCCGGACGGGCGGAATCGGCAGACCGTCTTCGCCCTTCTTCTTTTCGGGGGCGCGCACCAGTACGCGGCGGATCCCCTCTACCATGTCGTCGACGTAGGTGAAGTCGCGTTTGCAGTTGCCGTAGTTGAAGATCTTGATGGTCTCCCCGCGTCTCAATTTGTCGGTGAAGCCGAAATACGCCATATCGGGACGCCCGGCGGGACCGTAGACCGTGAAGAACCGGAGCCCCGTGGTCGGGACGTCGTAGAGTTTGGCGTAGGCGTGGGCGAACAGTTCGTTCGATTTTTTGGTCGCGGCGTAGAGCGAGACCGGATCGTCGACCATATCGTCGGTCGAATACGGCACTTTTTTATTCGAGCCGTAGACCGAGGACGAGGACGCGTAGACCAGGTGCAGGACCGGGTAGTGCCGGCACGCCTCGAGGATATTGTAGAAGCCGATCACGTTGCTTGAAAGGTAGGCGTCGGGATGATCGATCGAGTACCGAACCCCCGCCTGCGCTGCCAAATTGACGACCAGAGCAGGGCGGTGGTCCCGGAGCAGCGCGTCGACTGCGTCTCCGTCGGAGAGGTCGCCGCGAATAAAAACCCAACGGTTCCCGGGGTTCCGTTTCGCCGCGCCTTCGATTCTGGCAAGCCGCGCTTCTTTAAGGCGCACGTCGTAATAGTCGTTCAGATTGTCGAAGCCGATCACGGTGATCCCGTTCCCGCTCGCAAGCAGTCCTTCTGCAAGGTTCGCGCCGATGAAGCCGGCGGCGCCGGTCACGAGTATCGTTTGTCCGTCGAGTCGGATATTCGGTGCGATCATTTTTCGATCCCCCTGTATTTTTTCTTGACTTCTTCGTAACTCTTGAGATCGCCGATGTCGTAGCGGCGTCCCGGCATCTCCATCGCGTAGACCGGCGAGACCGACGAAAGCCAGGCGATGAAACTGCCCGGTGCGTCGACGCCGCAGCCCGATGCGATGCCCTCTTCCACCCGGCGGGCGTCTTCTTTCGTGAAATAGTAGAAGGGCGGACAGCACCAGTGGGACTTCGGTTCCGCCGGTTTCTCGACCATCGAGAGGATCCGATCGTCATCCCCGATCTCAAGCACACCGCACTTTTTCAGGCGTTCGACACTCGGTTCGTAGTAGCGAAGCACCGAGGACGCGCCTTTCCCCTTCGCGTAGGCGAGGAACCGGGCGAGCGAAAAGTCGAGCAGATTGTCCCCCGCGACGACGAACAACTCGTCGTCAAGCGAAAGTTCCCGGACGGCGAACGCCACGTCGCGCACCGCTCCGAGCCGCCCCTCGTTG
>CAMZBE010000058.1 GCA_947304475.1 uncultured Clostridia bacterium | reverse complement strand
CCGCTCTTTATCTTCGATTGTTGAAAAATCTGAGGATTATTTCAAGGCAGACAGTGCGATCCGCGATCTTGAAAACCTTCTAACCACCGAGAGCGATCCGGAACTGAAATTGCTTTGTGAATCCGAACTGAAAGCCCTCAAAGAAACGCGCGATAGACTGGACGGCGAGATCAAAACGCTTTTATTACCCGGAGATCCAGACGACGACCGGAACGTGATTCTGGAACTTCGCGCGGGCGCCGGCGGCGAAGAGGCGGCTCTGTTCGTTTCCGATCTGTTCCGTATGTACTCCATGTACGCTGAAAAGAACGGTTTCTCCGTGGAACTGCTTTCCGAGAACCGGACCGAACTCGGCGGTTACCGTCAACTCTCGGCATTGCTTTCGGGACACGGTGCGTTCGCCCGTTTTCGTTACGAGAGCGGCGTTCACCGCGTTCAGCGTGTTCCCGTGACCGAATCGCAGGGAAGAATCCAGACATCGACCGTGACGGTTGCCGTTTTACCCGAAGCAAAAGAAGTAGAAGTGAACCTTAACCCCGGCGACGTGAAAATGGATTCCTGCAAAAGCAGCGGCGCGGGCGGTCAGCACATCAATAAGACCGAGTCCGCCGTTCGTCTGACGCATCTTCCGACCGGGATCGTCGTCGAGTGTCAGGAAGAGCGAAGTCAGTTCAAGAACCGCGACAAAGCGATGAAACTACTGATCTCCCGACTCTACGAGATCAAACGCAGGGAACGTGATGACGCCCTTGCCAAAGACCGCAGAATGCAGGTCGGTACGGGCGATCGGAGTGAAAAGATTCGCACCTATAACTTCCCGCAGGGACGTGTTACAGACCATAGGATCGGTTTTACCGTCTATACGCTCGATGCATTCTTAAACGGTGATATGGGAGCCATGATCGACGCTCTGCGCCTTCACGACGCGGAAAACCGCCTTGTGGGAGAATGATCAGCCTGAGTGGAGCGTTTGGAGTAAGAAGACCGAGTACATCGAATAGCCCGACCTTAAGTCGGACAAGGGAAAACAGGACATCGCCCGCGCCGGAGAGATCATTCGGCGCGGCGGTCTTGTCGTTTTTCCCACCGAAACGGTCTTCGGTCTCGGCGGAAACGCGCTTGACGCCGACGCGGCGGCAAAAATCTACGCCGCCAAGGGAAGGCCGTCGGACAATCCGTTGATCATACATATCGCGGATCCCAAAGACGCGTCACTGTATACCGAGACGTGCGATCTGTTCGACCGGCTTGCAAAACGATTTATGCCGGGTCCGCTTACCGTTGTTCTTCCCGCAAAACCGATTATTCCGAAGACCGTGACAGCAAATCTTCCGACCGTCGCCGTCCGTTGTCCCTCTCACCCGGTCGCCCACGCCCTGATCGAGGCGGCGGGCGTTCCGATCGCCGCACCCTCTGCCAATCTGTCGGGTTCACCGTCCCCTACGACCTTCAAACACGTCAAGGAGGACCTTGACGGCAGAGTGGACGTGATCCTCGGCGGAGAATGTGAGATCGGCGTCGAATCAACCATCGTCCGCATTGACGGTTCCGACTCACTGACGCTTTTGCGTCCCGGCGGAATCACGCCCGAACAACTCGGCGAATTCGCCCGCGTGACGCTTTCCGCTGCCGTTCTCGACAAACTGAAAGAGGGCGAGCGCGTACAGTCGCCGGGTATGAAATATAAACACTACGCTCCGAAAACGCCGCTCTTCCTTCTGCGCGGCGAAGCCGAAGAGCGCAAGCGTTATCTTTCCCGGCAGGGCGGCAGTTTCGCCGTTCTTGCCTATACCGAAGAGGTCGGTTTCTACCGCTCTCTCGGATCGTCGCCCGTCGTTTTCGATCTCGGTTCCGGAAACGATCCCGGGGAACAACTTCACAGGTTGTTTTATATCCTGCGCGAAGCCGACAAATGCGGGTGCGAACGTATTTACGCTCCGCTCCCTGCGACAAACGGGCTTTCGCTCGCGCTGTATAACCGCTTGATCCGCGCGGCGGCGTATCAGATCGTACAGGCTGAATAAAAAAGAAAGGAGATAACCGTCATGGCAAAGAAAAAAGGTGTGCCATCGGTCGTTGCGGCGGAAGCGGAGATCAGACCGCAGCCCATCGTCGAAACCATTGAGACCAACTATATGCCCTACGCCATGAGCGTCATTATCTCCCGCGCGCTCCCCGAGATCGACGGATTTAAGCCCTCGCACAGAAAACTCCTTTACACCATGTACGAAATGGGGTTGCTGAACAAACCGCGCACCAAGAGCGCGAACGTAGTGGGGCAGACCATGCACCTGAACCCGCACGGCGACGCCGCGATCTACGAAACCATGGTGCGTCTTACGCGCGGTCACGGCGCTCTTCTGCATCCGTTTATCGACTCTAAAGGCAGTTTTGGAAAACAGTACAGCCGTGATATGGCGTACGCCGCGTCGCGCTATACCGAGGTGCGCCTTGATCCCTTCTGCGCAGAACTCTTCGACGGGATCGAAAAGAACAGCGTCGATTTCATTCCCAACTACGACAATACGACCAAAGAACCGGTTTTGCTTCCCACGACCTTCCCGAACATCCTGGTTTCGCCGAACCTCGGGATCGCGGTCGGTATGGCTTGTTCGATCTGCAGTTTCAACCTCGGTGAGATCTGCGACGGGACTATCGCTCTGTTAAAGAATCCCGACTGTTCTATCGAGCGTCTGCTCGACCTGATCAAGGCGCCGGATTTTTCGGGCGGAGGCAAATTGGTCTATTCCCGCGATCGTATGCGCGAACTTTACGAGAGCGGAGTCGGTCCGATCCGTCTTCGCGCAAAGTATTCTTTCGACCAGAAAGAGAACTGTATCGACGTTCTCGAGATTCCGTATTCCACCTCGATCGAGGCGATCATCAAGAAGATCACCGACATGATCAAAGAAGGCAAACTTCGCGAGATCACCGATATCCGCGACGCAATCGACCTGAACGGTTTCCGCCTGACCATCGACGTCAGGCGTGGAACAAACCCGGAGCGGCTGATGGAAAAACTCTATCTTTTGACGCCGCTTGAGGACAGTTTCGACTGTAATTTCAATATTCTTCTGACCGGGCGCCCCGAAACGCTCGGCGTACGCGAGATACTGCTTGCCTGGATCGAATTCCGGATCGCGTGCATTCGTCGCGAAATGACGTACGATCTTGAAAAGAAGAAAGACAAGTTACATCTTTTGATGGGGCTCGGATCGATCCTGCTCGATCTCGACCGTGCAATCCGTATCATCCGGAACACGGAGGACGAGAAACAGGTGATTCCGAACCTGATGGAGGCGTTCCACCTTTCCGAAAAACAAGCGGAATACATCGCGGAAATCAAACTGCGGCATCTCAACCGAGAGTACATCCGGCAAAGGATAGAAGAGATTGCCGCGCTGGAAAAAGAAATAGCGGTTCTTGACGAGACCATTCGGGATGAGATCAAGATCAAAGGACGGATCGCAGACCAACTGCGGACGATCAAAAAAAAGTACGGATCCCCGCGTCGAACCGAAATCGTCGCACAGGAAGAGATTAAGGCGCCCGATCCCTCTCTTCTGATCGACGATTATCCCGTCCGGCTCTTGCTCACCAAACACGGATTCTTCAAGAAACTTGCCGCGAGCGGAAACCGCGGCGAGGAACAGAAATACAAAGAAGGCGACGGGGAACTCCAGTCGGTCGATGCGAACAACACCGACGCCCTGCTCGTCTTTACCAACAAACTCCGGATGTACGCGGCAAAGATCTCTTCGTTTGATTTGCTTCGTCCGTCGGTCATCGGGGAATTGCTTCGCTCCACCCTCAAAATGGAGAAAGGAGAAAGACCGACCGCGCTCTGTCCCGTCAACCGAGAGACCGGAAGCGTGGTACTTGCGTTCTCCGACGGGACGGCGCTCCGTTGTCCTTCGGAAGATTTTCCGACCGATCAGCGTCGGATCAAACTCTTTGCCATGCAGTCCGGACTTGCGACGCCTCTTGCCGCTCTGCCCGAAAAAACCGGGGAGACCAGCGAGATCTGGTTTCGCACCGAAGACGATAAATTGGTTTGCATCAATACGCGCCTGATCGATTGTTCTCCTCTTCTGACCGCGATCCCGGTACAGACAGTAATCCTGAAGAAAGGGATCCGTCTCAAATCGGTCACGTCTTCCTGTCCCGGCGATCTTACCCCGAGCGACAAGGTGAAGAAGAGCCGAATTCCGGCGTTGCCGGTTTCTCCCGACGCCGTATAACGAAACACCGCCGCCGAAACTTTCGGCGGCGGCGCGTTTTCAGACGTTTAAAGAAGATAAAGAAGAAGGGCGACGAGCGGCATAGTCCCGACGGCGAGCAGGGTGGAAACGCAAACCATCGTACTGGCGTAGGGGGCATCCCCGTCGAAGCGTTCGGCGTACATCACCGTAACGGCGGCGCATGGCGTAGAACCGCAGATGAACAGCGTGTTGAAAACGATCTCGTCGTAGTATCCGATTGTCTTCGCAAGTTTCAGGATGCAGAAAATCAGCGCGGGGAGAAGCAACATCCTGACGAACAGGTAACGGTAGAGTACAAGATCGCGCCAGACGCGCTTCCAGTTGATCTCGAAAAGATGAAGTCCGATCACGCCCATCGAAAGAGGCGCGACGAGGGAATTCAAAATCGAAAGAAACTCTTCGGACACGGACGGCAGAACCCTGTTGATCGGCGTGATGAAGAAAACGAGACCGACCATGATCGCAATAGATGCCGGGTTAAGAAACGCTTTTTTCAGAGACATATACTTGACGTCGCCTGTAAAAACGTAACAACCGACCGTCCAGACGAGGATATTAAAGCAGACGACGTAGACCGAAACGTAGATTGCGGCTTCGGCTCCGAGAAGTCCGAGCACGAGAGGAAGTCCCATGTAACCTGCATTCGTGAAGATCGTGCCGAAGCGAAGAACGCGGCGGCGTTTTGCTTCCTCCTGATCCTCTCCGTTCTCTTCGTCTTTCTTTTTCATACGGAAGAACAGAAGGGAAACGGCGAAAAAGACAAAATGAAAGACGAGGAAGAAACCGACGACGGCAAGCGAACGAAGCGCAATGGTCTTGTCAAAGTCGCGATAGAGCGCGAGAATGATCATACCGGGCGTTCCGACGTAGAGCACGTAGTTGGAGAGCGATACGCCGAATCCGTCCTTGACAAGACCGAACTTTTTCATCAGAGCCGTCGGCAGCATCAGAAGGACAAGGAGCAGAACGCGCGAAAACAGGACTGCGATATCGAACATTTATTGCAACTTCCTTTTCTTGACCGACGGTTTGTCAGTCAACGGGTTCCAGCGTAACGAGACAGGTCGTAAACAGCGCAAGATCGAGATAAACGCTCGCGTCTTTACCGGTCAGGATCTCTTCACGAACCGGTTCGTCGTCGTGAGCGGCGTCGAGCAGACGGACCGTCAGTTTCACGGGAGAATCGGGAAGCGACGAAAGATTGAGTTTGACCTGTTTGTTTTCGGCTTCATCCAAATCGTCGTAATAAGTGAACATCACGGCTGCGTTTTTTCCACCGATCGCGGCGGCGCCGTAGATCGTCTGATCGTCGGATTGAAAATCGGCGGCGGTCCCACTGATAGAGTTTGTTGAACATCCGGAACGGATAGTACCCCTTCAGGCAGTCGCAGACCATATCGGTCACGAACATTCCGTTCAAGGCGCAGGGGCGGGCGTCGTAATACATCAGCATATCGAGCGGAACGTACTGAGAGGCGGCGATGGTCGAGGCGACGAACGCGGCGCCCTTCAGATTTTTCATCGTTCTGAGCGAATAGATCCAGTTGTCTCCCGTCCATCCTCTGACGTAGTTCCATTCATTCAGGATGCTTTCGGTTTCTGTAAACCCGTTGGCGTCGAGCGCGGCGCGCACCTCGCGTTCGTATTCGAGAACGCGGGAGGGCTGTTTTGCGTAAACGTGCCAGGAGAAGAAATCAAGCGGAACCTTGCGTTCGCGGCAGAACGAAAGAAACTCGTCCTTCCAGTTGCCTTTCGGGTTGCAGATCGCAGGACCGCCGATCATCAGGTGGGGGAAGCACGCTTTAAGGTGCTTCGCCGCGATTTCAAACAGATTGAAGAACTGAAGTTTCGTGCCGCCCCAGCAGCGCTTGTGCGTCGAGTCGTCACCGTCAAGATCCGGCTCGTTCCAGATCTCCCAGTACTTCATATCGTAATGAAAACCGTTCGCCCACCCTTCGGTGTAGTGGCGGATGATATGTTCGCAGATGACCGCCCACTTCCTGAAATCGGGAGGGGGAAGCGTGCCGTATTTTTTCGGCCAGTGCTCGATCTTGTTGCCGAGGCGGTAGAAGGGCTTGACGCCGGCAAAATCCATCACCTTCATGTATTCGTCCGTCAAAACGAAATCGTAGGACGCGGGATCGTCCGGATCCTTCGAGAAATCGGGGAAGATCGCGATGATATCCACGCAGTGTTCGCCGCCGTAGTTCGCGTAGAAAGAGGCGTCGTGCGTTCTGGCGTACGGGATCCCCGCTTCACGAAACGCGTCGATGTTGGTGACGCGCTGATCCTCCGCAAACTTGTAGACCGGTCCGTTGTTGACGGCGTGCATCGGCTTCATTTGACCGAGATTTTTCGAGAAATCGACAGAAACGGTTTGCATAATTGTCTCCTTTTGACCGATTTGGTCTTTTTACTCGATAACATTATAGAGGAAACGATCCGGAAAGTCAAGGCAAAAGGATGAAAATACGCCGTAAAAAAGGGAAGTTGCGGAGCACGATCGGTAAAACCGACTTTTTTATAAAAAAGATAGAATTGCACTTGACAAGAAAAACGCTTCGTGCTATAATTATTCGACGCTTGCAAAGGGTTTAAGTGCGTTTAGCCGCCCCAGGCAGCGATTATATGAAAGAAAGTGAGGTGCTTTTCGTGTTTGCAGTTTTTGAAACGGGTGGAAAGCAGTACAAGGTGTCCGAGGGCGATATCGTCAAGATCGAACGCCTCGCCGTGAAGGACGGAGAGACCGTGACCTTTACGAAGGTTCTTGCCGTCGGCGGTGAAACTCTTTCGGTCGGCGCTCCCTACGTGGACGGTGCTTCGGTGAAAGCCGAGGTCCTTGCCGCGGAGCAAAAAGACAGAAAGATCTACGTCTTCAAGTACAAAGCCAAGAAGAACGAAAAGAAGAAGATCGGTCACAGACAGATCTTCACCAAGATCAAGATTACGTCCATTATCGCCTGAATATGACCACAGTTGTATTCTATAAGACCAACGGCATCTATTACGGTTTTGAGGAGCAGGGACACACGGGGTTTGCCGAAGTTACGCCTGTGACGTCGACTACACGATCGACGAGAAGACGACCGATATTCGCGTGATTGCAAAATCGGCGCTTCCCGCATACGAAAAGGACGAGAAAAAGCAGTTTGCCGTCTCCGGTCTTATCTCCGCTTACTATTTCCAGTTGATGGATCTCCTCGAGGATTATTACGATTTCCTCGACGTGAAAGAGATCGAACGCGATCCCGAAAAGTAAGCGACCATCTAATCAAGGAGGAAAAAGAAATGTTGAAACTCGGTTTGCAGTTCTTTGCTCACAAAAAGGGCGTCGGCTCGACCAAGAACGGTCGCGACAGCGAGTCCAAGCGTCTCGGCGTAAAGCGCGCAGACGGTCAGGCGGTCCTTGCCGGTAACAGTCTCGTCCGGCAGCGC
>CAMZBE010000057.1 GCA_947304475.1 uncultured Clostridia bacterium | reverse complement strand
TCTTCCCCGAAGTCGAGTACGACAAGGTTGAGAAGATCCGCGGTATGGATATCGTGTTCGTTACCACCGCCGGTACCGACGAGGAAGCCAAAGAGTTACTTGCTCTGATGGGCGCTCCCTTTTCCAAATAATGCAGGAGGAGAACGGAAATGGCTAAGAAATCCATGATTCTGAAGCAGCAGAGAACCCCCAAGTTCTCGACCAGAGCCTACAACCGCTGCAAGATTTGCGGAAGACCGCACGGTTACCTCCGCAAATGGGGAGTCTGCCGTATTTGCTTCCGTGAACGCGCCTACAAGGGCGAGATTCCGGGCGTCAGAAAGGCGAGTTGGTAATCCGAGAAGCCTCAACCGACCGGAAGGAAAGCCGGCGCGGCTTTAACCGCCGGTCAGCCGCCGCGGGAACCGCGGCAGCAAGAAAAAACAAACTTGCATAAAGGAGGATTCAAAATCCATGCAAATGTCAGATGTTATCGCAGATATGCTCACCCGGATCCGGAACGCCAACGACGCGAAGCACCAGACCGTTGACGTTCCCGCATCCAACATGAAGCGCGCGATCGCCGATATCCTGCTCGAAGAGGGCTATATCAAGGCGTTCCAGACGATCGAAGACGGCAAGCAGGGGATCATTCGCATCACCCTGAAGTACGGCGAGGGCAAAGCGAAGGTCATTCATGGTCTTCGTCGCGTCTCGAAGCCCGGTCTTCGGATCTACGCTTCCTGCGAGGATATGCCGAGGGTGATGAACGGACTCGGGATCGCGATCGTGTCGACCTCGAAGGGCGTCATGACCGATAAGAAAGCCAGACTTGCCAACGTCGGCGGCGAAGTGCTCGCCTTCGTGTGGTAAGGGCGGGGAGGTACTGAAATGTCAAGAATCGGAAGAGAACCCATTACCATTCCCGCAGGTGTGACCGTCACCGTTGCCGAAGGTAACGTGGTGACCGTGAAGGGCAAACTCGGCGAAGTGACCGAGACCTTCAATCCCGCGCTCGGGATCAACGTGGACGGCGCGACGCTGACCGTCACCCGTCCGGACGACGAGAAAGAGAACCGCGCGCTCCACGGTCTCACCCGCGCTCTGATCGCCAATATGGTGAAGGGCGTGACCGAGGGCTTCTCGAAGAAACTCGAGATCGTCGGCGTCGGTTACAAGGTCGAGAAACAGGGCAAGAAGATCGTTCTGAACCTCGGACATTCCCACCCGATCTACTTCGAGGAGGGGAACGGGATCACCTTCGAGATCCCCGACAACACCACGATCATCGTCAAGGGGTACGACAAGCAGGCGGTCGGACAGATCGCCGCCGTGATCCGCTCCAAGAGACCGCCCGAACCCTACCTCGGCAAGGGCGTGAAGTACTCCGGCGAGAAGATCCGCCGCAAAGCCGGTAAGACCGGTAAATAAGTGAAAGGAGAACGAACTCATGGTCAAGAGAACAGATAAGAACCGTCAGCGTCTGAAAAGACATCTGAGAGTGAGAGGGAAGATCTCGGGGACCGCGGAGCGTCCGCGTCTTTCGGTGTTCCGCTCGAACGCGCACATCTCGTGCCAGATCATCGACGACACGACGGGCAACACTCTGGTTTCCGCCAGCACCTACGAAAAGGGATTCGAGGGTATCGGCTCCAACAAGGCGGCGGCGAAGAAGATCGGCCAACTGATTGCCGAAAGGGCAGCGGAAAAGGGGATCACCACGGTGGTCTTCGACCGCAGCGGCTATATCTACCACGGACGTGTATCGGAACTGGCTGAAGGCGCTCGCGAGGGCGGCCTGAAGTTCTGATTTTCCGGTTTGTACACTGTTTCAAAAGCAATTTTGAAATATCAATTTGAAGGAGAAAAACATGGCTAAAATGATTGATGCGAACGAGTTGGACCTTCAGGAAAAACTCGTCACACTGAACCGTGTTTCCAAGACCGTTAAAGGTGGCCGTATTGCCCGGTTTGCCGCACTCATGGTGGTCGGCGACGGAAAAGGACACGTCGGTTTTGGTCTCGGTAAGGCAGCCGAAGTTCCCGACGCGATCCGCAAGGGAATTGAGGACGCCAAAAAGAACCTGATCGAGGTTTCGCTCCAGGGATCGACGATTCCCCACGAGATCCTCGGCATCTACGGCTCGGGCAGCGTGCTGCTGAAGCCGGCGGCACCCGGTACCGGTATCATCGCCGGCGGCGCGGTCCGTATCGTTCTCGAACTCGCGGGCGTCCGGAACATCCGTTCCAAGTGCCTGCGGTCGAACAACCCCGTCAACGTCGTCAAGGCGACCTTTGAGGGGCTGAAACAACTCCGCACCGCGAGCCAGGTCGCCGCCGAGCGCGGGATCGACGTCAACGCGGTCAAGGCGAACGGGGGTAACAACTGATGGAAAACGTTAAGATTACGCTCGTCAAGTCCCTGATCGCCTGCAAGCCCAACCAGAAGAAGACCGCGCGTTGCCTCGGTCTCCGGAAGATCGGCGACTCCATCGTTCTCAAGAACGACGCCGCCACGCAGGGCATGATCACCGTTATCACCCACCTTGTCAAGGTGGAGACCGTTTGATCGGAATTGACAGAAGGAGGATAAAAGAGTGAAACTCCATGAACTTTCGCCGAACGAAGGATCCGTCAAGGATACTTTCCGTCGCGGCAGAGGAACGGGTTCCGGCAACGGAAAAACGGCGGGCAAAGGCCACAAAGGTCAGAACGCCCGTTCGGGCGGCGGCGTCCGTCCCGGCTTCCAGGGCGGTCAGTTGCCCCTTTACAGAAAACTCCCGAAGAGAGGGTTCCACAACAAGTTCGGCGTGATCTACGCCGTGGTGAACGTGGACGATCTCGACAAGAAGTTCGAGGATGGCGCTACGGTCGACGCCGAGGCGCTTCTCGAGTCCGGCATCATCAGCAAGGTATGCGATGGGATCAAGGTCCTCGGCAGAGGCGAGATCACCAAAAAACTTACTGTGAAAGCGGCGGTCTTTTCGGAAACGGCGAAAGGAAAGATAGAAGCAGCAGGTGGAAAGACCGAGGTGATTTGAGATGCTTCAGACGTTAAAGAACGCGTGGAGAACACCTGAAATCAAGCAAAAGATCCTGTTCGTTCTGTTCATTCTTCTGCTGTACAGGATCGGAACGGTCATCCCGGTTCCCTTCGTTGACGCCGCGAACTTCTCGAGAAACTTCAGCGGGACGATCTTCAGTTATATGGACACCCTGTCGGGCGGTGCGCTCTCGACCGCGACGCTGTTCGCGCTCGGTATCTCCCCCTATATCACGGCGTCCATCGTCATTCAACTTCTTTGCGTCGCTTTCCCGAAGAAACTCGGTGAACTCGGCAAAACCGAGGAAGGCAAGAAGAAGTTGAACAACATCACCCGCTTCGTGACCATCCTGCTCGCACTCGTGACCGCGATCGGCTACTATCTGCTGCTCGCGAACAACGGAATGGTCATGACCTTCGCGACCAAAGACGGCGCGGGCAACTGGACCTGGTTCCTGTACGCCGCGACCATCGTGGTCTGCTTCTGCGCCGGCGCCGCACTCATCATGTGGCTGGCGGAGAAGATCAACGAGAACGGGCTGGGGAACGGCATTTCGCTGATCCTGTTCGCGAACATCGTCGCGGGTACCGTCTCGTTCTTCATCCGGCTCGGCACCGTCGTCTCCTACTCCATCAAGGGGCAGAGCGCGACGGGCGATAAGTGGCTGTACGGTTCGCTCGCGGTTCTGTTCGCGATCGCCGTCGTCGCCATCATCGTCGGGCTTACGATCTTCGTTATTTTCATCACCGGTTCCGAACGTCGGATTCCCGTCCAGTACGCGAAGCGCGTGGTCGGACGGAAACTGATGGGCGGACAGAACTCCACCCTTCCCATCAAGTTGAATATGACCGGCGTTATGCCGATCATCTTCGCCAGTTCGATCATTTCGATCCCTCCGACGATCATGACGCTTGCGGGAACGAGCCAGGAGAGCGGCGTCTACAAGTTCTTCGCTCCCACGGGTTGGTTCTATCCTACGATGGAGTTCCTTCTCATCATCTTCTTCGCGTATTTCTATATCAACATTTCTTTCGATCCTATGGAAGTCGCGAACAACCTGAAGAAGCAGGGCGGTACGATCCCCGGTATCCGGCAGGGGCGTCCCACGGTCGACTTTATCCGTAAAGTTCTCCGTCGGATCACTCTGATCGGCGCTCTCTTCCTCGGCGTCATCGCGATCCTTCCGATCATCGGCAGCCCGCTGGTCATGCAGCCTATCATCAAGGCGCTGATCGAGGACTACTACGGCAGTTCGGTTTCGAGTCTCGCACAGACGCTTGCCGGCACCTTCACCTTCGGCGGCACTTCGCTTCTGATCGTGGTCGGCGTCAAGCATCGCCTCGCCCATGTACACGCCGTACTCGTGGTCGGCGTCGCGCAGGAGACCTTCCGTGAATTCGAAGCGCAACTCACGATGCGGAACTATAAGGGATTCCTTTGAGTTCCGGTAAGGGAGAACGGAAATGAAGATCATTTTTCTCGGCGCCCCCGGCGCCGGCAAAGGAACGCAGGCGGAGATCGTCTCGAAGAGACTGGGGATCCCCCCGATCTCGACCGGTGCGATCATTCGCGAAGCGATCAAGTCGGGAACCCCGATGGGGCTTCAGGCAAAGGAGTACACCACCAAAGGTCAACTCGTTCCGGACGACGTCGTCATCGGCATCATCAAGGAACGGCTCTCCGCCCCCGACTGTGCAAACGGTTTTATCCTGGACGGATTCCCCCGCACGGTGCCGCAGGCAGCGGCGCTCGGCGAAATGGGCGTGGAACTCGACGCTGTCGTCAGTATCGAGGTGCCCGACGAGGTGATCGTCGAACGGATGACGGGACGGCGCGTGTGCGATAAGTGCGGCGCGACCTACCATCTCCAGTCGATCCCCCCGAAGGACGGCAAGAACTGCGACAAATGCGGGACGCCCCTTTCGGTGCGGGCGGACGATCAGCCCGACGTTGTGAAACAGCGTCTCCGTGTCTATCACGAAACCACCGAACCGCTCAAGGACTTCTACGCTTCTTCGGGCAAGTTGAAGTTGGTCCGGGGGCAGGATAAGGTGGAAGACACCACTGCTCTGACGCTGGCTGCTTTGGGAGTGTAAAGAATGGCGATCATTCTGAAAACTGCAGAGCAGATCAGATTGATGAAGGAAGCCGGACGGATCACCGGAGAGGCGATCCTGAAGGCGCGGGACATGATCCGTCCCGGCGTCTCCACGTGGGAGGTCGACCGCGTCATTCACGACTACATCGTGAAATGCGGCGCGAAACCGAGTTTTCTCGGCTACGCGGGCTTCCCCGGGAGCGCCTGTGTCAGCGTCAATTCCGAAGTCATCCACGGAATTCCCTCGCGGGATCGGATCCTGCAGGAGGGAGACCTCGTCAAGGTCGACGTCGGCGCTCTGTACCGCGGCTATCACGGCGACAGCGCGAAGACCTTTGCGGTCGGTCGCGTATCCCCCGAAGCCACGCGCCTGATTGAACGCACGAGAGAGTGCTTTTATCGGGGCGTAGCCAAGGCGGTCGCCGGCAACCGGATCGGCGACGTCGGGCACGCGGTCCAAGCGTGCGCCGAAGAGGCGGGCTTCTCCGTCGTCCGCGAATACGTCGGACACGGCGTGGGTTCGCATCTTCACGAGGAACCCGACGTTCCGAACTACGGAACCGAGGGACGCGGTTGCCGTCTGTATGCCGGTATGACGATCGCCATTGAACCCATGGTGAACGCCGGCGGCGCAGGCGTCAGGGTATTGCCCGACGGTTGGACCGTCGTGACAAGCGACGGACGGCTGTCCGCTCATTACGAGCATACGGTCGCCATTACGGACGACGGACCGGTCCTTCTGACCGACGTCGGGGAATGATAGAATGGAGGGATTATTCTGGCGAAAGATGATCTGATCGAATTTGAGGACGGCGTAGTTCTGGAGGCACTTCCGAACGCCACCTTCAAAGTGAAACTGCCGAACGGACATATCGTGAACGCACATATATCCGGAAAACTTCGTATGAACTATATCAGAATTCTCCCGGGCGACACCGTGACCGTCGAGGTCTCGGTCTACGATCTGACCAAGGGCCGGATCACCTGGAGAAAAAAATAACGAAAGGAACGGTGTTATAACATGAAAGTAAAACCTTCCGTGAAAAAGATTTGCGAGAAGTGCAAAATCATCAAAAGAAAAGGCCGTGTCATGGTCATCTGCGAAAATCCCAAGCATAAGCAGAGACAGGGCTGATAAGAAAAGGAGAGAGAACTAATGGCTCGTATTGCAGGCGTGGATATCCCCAACAACAAACGCGTTGAGATCGCTCTGACCTATATTTACGGCATCGGGCTCAAGAGCGCGCAGGACATTCTTGCGAAGACCGGGATCGATCCCGACACGCGCGCGAAGGATCTGACCGAGTCGGACATCGCGAAACTCCGTGACGAGATCGAGGCGAACTATCACGTGGAAGGCGACCTTCGCCGTGAAGTCGCGATGAACATCAAGAACAAGGTCGAGATCAACTGCTATCAGGGTATCCGCCACAGAAAAGGGCTTCCCGTGAGAGGGCAGCGGACCAAGACCAACGCGCGGACGAGAAAAGGTCCCGCGAAGACCATTGCGAATAAGAAGAAGTAAGGAGTGAGAACGAAGAATGGCAACCAAAGCAACCACTGCTAAAAAAGTCACCAAGAAACGCCGCGAGAAAAAGAACGTCGAAAAAGGCGCGGCGCATATCCGTTCCACTTTCAACAACACGATCGTGACCATCACCGACGTGACCGGCGCCACCATCTCGTGGGCGTCCGCGGGTGAGATGGGCTTCAAGGGTTCGAGAAAGTCGACGCCCTACGCTGCCCAGACCGCTGCGGAGCACGCTGCGAAACTGGCGATCGATCAGGGTATGAAGACCGTCGAGGTGTTCGTCCGCGGCCCCGGTTCGGGACGTGAGGCGGCGATCCGTGCGCTGCAGACCGCCGGGCTTGACATCACGCTCATCAAGGACGTGACGCCGATCCCCCACAACGGCTGCCGGCCCCCGAAACGTCGTCGGGTTTAATCGAAAGGAAGGATACGAATATGGCAAGATATACTGGTCCCAGTTGCAAACAGTGCCGCAGAGAGGGTTGCAAACTCTTTCTGAAGGGCGACAGATGCGTTTCCGGCAAGTGCTCGTTCGAAGCGAGAAGCGCAGCCCCCGGTCAGCACGGCGCCGCCCGCAAGAAGATCGGCGAGTACGGTATGCAGTTGCGTGAAAAACAGAAGGTCAGACGCTACTACGGTCTGCTCGAGAAGCAGTTCGGTCTGTACTATCAACTCGCCGAGAAGAAGGAAGGCATCACCGGTGAAAACCTCTTGATCCTTCTCGAGCGCCGTCTCGACAACACCGTCTACCGTATGGGTATGGCGTCCAGCCGTAAGGAAGCCCGTCAGTTGGTTCTGCACGGTCACTTCACCATCAACGGCAAGAAGGTCACGATCCCCTCGCTTCTCGTGAAACCGGGCGACGTGATCGCGGTGAAGGAATCCAGCCGGGAAAAGGCGAAGATCAAGGAACTTGCGGAGACCGTCGAATCGGCTGTGAAGCCGAAGTGGCTCGACGTCAACGCTCAGAACCTGACCGCCAAGATCGTCGCTATGCCGGCGAGAGAAGATATCGACTTCGAAATCAACGAGCAGTTGATCGTTGAACTTTATTCGAAGTAATTCGCCTCCGTT